>CALXFF010000005.1 GCA_944387525.1 uncultured Clostridia bacterium
ATATCATTTGTTACTATATCCCAAATAAGATTTAATTTTATTCCCTCATAATCATGAACGATTTTGTTTCTTAAATTTTTTATAATAATCCATTCTATATTAGGATATTTTTCCATTGTCTCTTTACTTATGTTCTTGACTAATTCACCTATTTGGCTAATCGCAAAAATAGTGGCATCTACTTTTTCCTCATTACTTGAAAATGCTTGAAAATCGCACCCATCAGTATATCTCAATGCTTTATTTATATATTCTATCATCTTTTTTAATGACATATATTCTTTATTTTTCATATACAACAACTCCTGTTTCTTTTATTTCCTTGTCAATTGATGAATCTTTTATTATTTCATATTTTTCAAATCCATCAATATTTTTTTTCAATTTTTCTTCTATTTGGCATATTAATTTTAATAGTGCAAATCCTTTTAATTCTGAATTTGTATCTATTATTAAATCCACGTCACTTTCTTTTGTTGCTTCTTGTTTTGCATAAGAACCAAATAGTATTACTTGATATACAGGTTTATCTTTTAAAAATTCTTTCAATATTTTTTTTATTTCATCAATTGTATATATTTTTTCACTCATAATATCACTCCTTACACTATGCTATTAATATAGCATAATTTATAATATTTATCAATTCCTATTCATTATCTTTTAATATTATAAACATATCCTACTTCTTTATATTTTTTTCCTTCTTTTTCAAAATACTTTTCATCAGATAACAAATTTCCACCCATTTTTTCATAGAACTTTCTTGCATTTTGATTTTTCTCTAAACACCATATTACCATTTTAGTTTTATTTTTATTTTTTAAATCCTTCTTTACGTATTCTATTAATGTCCTTCCTATTCCATTTCCTAACTTATCGCAATCTACATATATTGCTATAATCTCTGAATCTATATCAGTATTTTCATAAATTGCATTATCATCATATCTGCAATATCCTAATATAGAGCCATTTTCTTCTGCAACAATCACATTTCCTATATTGTAATGTTTTCTCCATTTTTTTATTTTTTCTTCTCTATTAAGATTATTCAAAATCTCATCATCTATTATTCCTTTATATACTTTTTTCCAGTCTTTGATATTTATATCAACAATTTGTTCAATATCTTCATATTTTACTTTTCTAATTATTAAGTTATCGTAATTACATCTAAAACTATTACTTAATAAAGCAATTTTTATTCCTACAACGCCATATTCTCTTTCTTGTTCTTTTGAATAAAATTGATACATTGATTTGGTCTTTCTTTCTATTTCTTCCTCATCTGTATAAATTTTTTTAAATAAGTTTTCAAATGTTTTATCTCTGTATATATCTAATACATCTACCAATATTTTTTCTTGTAAATCTGGTAACTTTGAAAATTCTATTTTATCTCCGATTTTTACTTTTTTCCTTTTTTCATCATATAATCTAAATTCTATTGTTTTTGTTCCATTTTTTATTCTTTCAAATGCACTTTCGTTCAATTTCATTTTATGAATCATATTTTTTTACCTCTTTTCTTAACTTTTATAAATTTATAGTAATTATATAATTTCAAAAAAACTATTGCAATACCATTATAGTATTACTACTGTTATTATTGATACTAAGTATGTACATATTTTTTGTTTGTTTAATACAAAGAACATTTTAAAAACCTCCAAGTTAAAGCTACTTAATTGTATACTTTTACTCAAAGGAAAATTTCTAACATTTTATTTTTGTTTCTCTATTTCATCAACAACTATTGAATACGCATAAAAACTTCCCACTACTAAATTTACAGTATTATCTTGACTTTTCATTGCATCCGAAATTGCATCTCTTAATTCTTTCTTAGATATCCTATCTATATCAACAAATTCTTTCATGCACTCAAACAAATCTTCCTTTGAAGCATATCTTCCTTCATCACTACCAGAAGTTAACACGAAAATTGCCTTTGAATCTTTTGATAATATCTTCAACATAGTTCTATAATCTTTTCTTTTTAAAATAGATATTATATACACTCTTTGAAAATTATTATAATACATTTTCACCATATCTTGTAAATTTCTAATTGCAGGTTCATTATGAGCTCCATCATAAACAATTATTGGATTGCTATTCAATTCTTCCATTCTTCCTTTATGAATAACTGTTTTCAAACCATTCTTTATATTTTCTATATCTACTTTATAACCATTCTCATTTAGAATATTCATTACCTCTATACATAAACTAGCATTCTGAATTTGCATTTTTCCTTTTAGATTTATGCTTAAACCCTTTATGTTTTTATAATCAAAATATTGAAGTTTATTATCAAAACTATAATTTGAAATATCAGATTTTCTAACAATATGCAAATTGTTATTTTTTATTTTACATTGATTAATAAACACTTCGTCTATTTCAGTTGTTTCCTCAAATATTACAGTATTTGAATTTTCTTTTATAATTCCTGCCTTTTGATATGCTATTTCTGGCAATGTATTTCCTAAAATATGCATATGATCATAACCGATTGAAGTAATAACAGACACTATAGGTTTTGTTATTATATTTGTACAATCATACAATCCACCTAATCCTGTTTCTAACACAACAAAGTCGACATTTTTTCTATAAAAATATAATAATGCCATTATTGTTTCTAGTTCAAATAGAGTAATATTCACTTTTTCTGTTTTATTATAATTTTCTATTTTAGGTTTTAATTCTTCAATTATGTTTGCCATTTCTTCATCAGAAATTTCTTCACCATTTATACTAATTCTTTCATTATATCTTATCAAATGCGGAGACATGAATTTCCCAACTTTATAGCCTTGTTTAATTAATATATTACTTATTATTTCAGTACAACTTCCTTTTCCATTTGTTCCTGCAATATGAATAAATTTCATGTCTTTCTCAAAATTATCATAACTATCAATAAAGTATTGCATTGCTTTTAATGATGGATTTTTAGTTCCTCTAAAAAAATTATTTAAATATTCTTCTACATTTATCATTTTACTTTCTTCGCCCTCATTTGTCTAACATTTCTCTATAATCTCATGTTCAAAAAATCTTTCTTGAAACTCTACCAAAGCCTCAATTTGTTCCTTTGTATATGTCTTTCCAATCGGAGCAACCACTAACTTATCATCGTCATCCTTCATCCTATGTATTGCTGCTATACATTCACCATCAAATTCTTTTACGGCTTCAAATACACCTATAATATATGCATCTAGTTCTTCTCCATCACCACTAATTGTATTTGGAATATAACCATAATTTATCGGATATATAAATCCATGTTTTGGATGTTTTGATCCCATTGGTCTGTCTACAACAACATGAACTTTTTTTCCTAAATAATCTTTAAAACTTGCTTTTTCCATCTTTATTATCATTCCTTTCTCAAGGCATAAATTCATTTTAGCCTTTGACCTTTATTTCTAACACATTTATACCACTTTTATTCTAAAACATCAACATAATTTTCCATTTTTGACTAAATTATATAAATCTGTTAAAATACAAAATAACTAAAAATATTCAAGGAGATTTAAAAATGGAACGAATTGATAAAATAAACTACTATTTAGACATAGCAGAAACAATTTCAGAAAGAGGAACATGCCTTAGAAAAAACTTTGGAGCAATAATAGTAAAAAATGATGAAATCATATCTACTGGATACACAGGAGCTCCAAGAGGAAGAAAAAATTGCATTGATTTAGGTGTTTGTACTAAGAAAAAAATTTTTCCAGATGTTAGACATTCTGGATATGATGCTTGCAGAAGTGTACATGCCGAACAAAATGCTATGCTTAGTGCTGCACGTAAAGACATGATAAATGCTGACTTATATTTAGTTGGTATTAGACATGACTCTAAAGATTATGAGGAAGGTGCTCTTCCTTGTCAAATGTGTAGAAAACTTATAATAAATTCCGGTATAAAAAATGTTTATGTTAGAATTGATAAAAATAACTATACTACAATTGATGTAAATGATTGGATTCAAAATGACGATTTATTAAATGGAAAAATTACATATTAAAAGGCATTGCATACGCAGTGCCTTTTACACAAATCCTTCTATATACTAAACTAGACTTGATCCTAATACATATTCTTCTAAGCACAAATCTTGTTCTTTCATTTTCTTAGCATGTTCTGGTCCAACATATCTCCAATGCCAAGGCTCATATTCAATACCTGTTATATCTTCTTTTTCCTTTGGATATCTTAAAATAAAGCCATAATTACTTGCATTTTCAAGCAACCATTCATATGCTTTTGTATTTTCGAAACCTTCATCTACATTATTAAAATCAACAGCTAGTCCCAAATGATGCTCACTTGTTCCTGGTCTATTTATATATTCATCTGTTAGCTTTTGAGCTTCTTCTTGACTTTTCCCTTGCTTTAAATATTTGTTTATACTTTTCTCATACAATCCTTTTTGATATTCTATACTTCTATAAGTTGATTGAGCCCAAATATTTTTTATTCCTTGGTCTCTCATATCCAATATCATTTGTTTTAATGGTCCTATTGCTCTTTTATCAAATTTCCTAGAAGCATCTAAATTTTCAAGCTCAACAGTAAAATCATCTGGTAACGGATTTTCTCTATTTACAAGCCTTATTTGCCAGTCATTTAATACACTCAAATTATTAGATACTGTTACTGTATTAGTTGTATTAGTTTCATTTTCTGTGCTAGTCTGATTTTCTAAATTAGTTGTGTTTCCTTCTTCCTCAGAATCATCGCTATTACCCATTTGATTAATTTCTATTTCAAAATTAGTAGCTTGTCCATCATTTGTAATAACTTTTCTTGCAACAATAACTGCTACTGCAATAATTATCAACAAAATTAATATTATCGATAATTGCAATATATGTATATTTGTCATTTTCTTCAAATCTTCTTTTCCATCAGTTTTATTCATCTAAAACACTCTATGATATCTTCTATCATACCTTTCTTTTAAATCTTATTATTTTATTACTAATCCGCTTCCATTTTCAATATAGTTATATTCGTCTATATCACTTTCTGATGTAAAATAATCCCAAGGCTCACCACCTATAATCTCACCTGTAGTTGCATCAACAAAATAGCTATAATCAGAAAGCTCTCCCTCTTTAATTTTATCATATTTTAAAGTTACAATCCATACTTTTCGAACTCTTTCTTCTGTAATATAATAAGTCTTTTCTCCAATAGGCAATTCTCTTTGCTTTTGGTATTCATCTCCAAATTTTTCTCTCTCATATGCATCACTATTCATCTTTTCAATTCTAATATCTGCCTTAATTTCTTTAATATGTGCATCTGGCTCTATTTGTTTATCTTTCTCCTCCGCTATTTTTATAGCATCTTCTTTTGATAACTCTACTGGATTATTTTCAAATTTCTTGCTTTCTACTGAATATGAATAAATCTCATTTATTCCAGGAATCCAACCAATATTTACATAGTCATAATGATTAAATAACTCTCCATATTTTCTTTCAAATGTTGCATACCAAATATATGAATCCTCTTCTGTTCCCATATTACAATTTAATTTTACAATTTCATAATCTTGACTATCCTCTTGATATCGATTCAAGAAATCATATGCTACATCCAACGCTTCTTCTTTTGTCGAACGCCCTGAAATATCTCTTCCTGTTGTTGGAATACTTAAACTTTTAAATTCTCCGTTAGTAGCATCAATTTCAATTGACGCATTTCCGCCATATACTACCCATAACTTTTCTCTTTTTGATGAATCAATTAACATTGAACCTGTTTGAGTCTCTGCATTAATTCCAAATTTTTTCAACACTTCATTTCCCTTTTTTAGTGCTTCATCTTTAGAAATACAATCAGCCATCTCTTCTTCTAAAATTTTTTCTTCTCCTTCAACTATATATGCATCACCAATTTTCTTGTATGTAATTTTGTATTCTTCTGGCTCTTTCCATACTTTCTGATAGGTTACTACACTTGCATATCCTATCCCCACTGTGATGCCAATTGCTAATATAAAAGTTGCTACCATTTTTATTGGAGCAAATTTATTCATTTTAAATTCAGTCTGATAAAATTTATTTTTTATTTTATTACTTTTCAAAGTCTTTTCCTTCTTATAGATTTCTTCTATATATTGTTTATTATTCTTCATAAGTCATCCCCTCCTCTTCCAACAATTTTTTTAATTTCTTTTTAGCTCTGTTTAATAATGATTTAACTTGTCCTAAATTTTTGTTCATTACTTTTGCTATATCTTTATATTTCATCTTCTCAAATGTTGATAAATAAATTACTGCTTGATAATCAGGCTTTAATTCTTTTAACTTTTTATTTAACATTTGATTATTATCATTTTTATAAATTATAGCTTCTAATTCCTTATCATCTTCTGTTATATTTTCAACTTCTTTTAAACTCACAACCTTCTTTTCTCTTTTTATATAATTTATTGCTCTACATTTTGCTATCATAAATATGTACGTTTTAAATGAATACTGAAAGTCATATTGTTTTTTATTTAAAAGAATATATACAAATACATCTTGCGATATATCTTCTGCAATAGATATGTCGTTTGTATATCTTGAAATAAAGAATATAATCTGATTTTTATATTTTATTACTAATTGCTCAAATGCTTTATTATCACCATTTAGGTACTTTCTATATAATTCCTTATCTGATTGCTCCTCTGGATTCATTTTTCAACCTTCTCCCCTGCTTATGCTCATTCATTTATTATACAATCAATATTTCATTTTGTTACGATTTTAGTGTGAATTTGTCAAAAAAATACATCCTAGATATTTAATTATCTAAGATGTACAAATTTCGTTATATTTTAATCAAATAAAGACCTATTATAACTATAGAAATCAAAATCGTCATAGTAATGCCCATCATTATCTATGCCATCTAATCCTTCTGAAATCCCGATTACCATTCCTAAAAATACTAAAGCAACAAACATAATTATAGAAATTATTAAACCAATTGATCCTGTAATTAATCCTGCAATTGACATTCCTTTTTTAGATGATTTTATTCCAACAATTCCAAATATTATTGCAAGTATACCACAAGGAATTGAAATATACCATACACAACAAAATACAATTGCAATAATTCCAAGCACTAAAGCTGCTATACTAAATCCTTTTTTATCATTTTGTGGTTCTTCATTTATAACTTCTACTTTAGGCTCTTCTTTTGGTGCTTCTGTTTTTGGTTCTGCTTTTTCTTCTTGATTTGTCTCTTCTACTTTCTCTACTTCTATTATATCGTCCTTATTTTCTTCCATAAACATCTCCTCCTATCAATCTTCTTTTATATATTAATTTTAAAATCTCATATTGTCTATCATATTCTAATTATACTATATTATTAATATTTTTACAATAAATTTCTAAATATTTATTTTCAACTTAATTCTTCAACATTCTACATTTTTCTGCATAATATATATAAACACTATTATTGTAATAATAGTTAAAAAAGAAAGGAAGTTTTTAATATGGAAATGAATGAAAATAAACACTGTTGCCCAATTCTAGATATAGATGGTGTGATTTCAGGAGGAAAACAATTTGACTTAGACATCACTTTACCAGAAGATAATCGTGATGTAATATATGGCGTTGTAAAAAATTGTTTTAAAGAACCAGTTTGTGATGCAGTTGTAAAATTAGTTGAAGTAGTTTGTGAACATGGAAAAGAAGAAAGAAGACCAATAGGACACACATTTACAGATAAAGAAGGAGAATTCGTATTTGGACCATTATGTCCTGGAAAAGCATACGCTATTCAAATTTGGGTAAATGATACTAACAAGATGAAAATATGTGCAAAATGTCATCATGAAGGTAAATGTTTAAAAGGTGACAAACATGAAAAATGTGATTGTTTCATAGATGGAAAAATGGATTTTTGCGATAAAAAAGAACATGACAAAGATGACTGTGACAAAAAAGATGATTGTTGTAAGAAAGATGATTACTACGAAAAAGAAGAATGTCACAAAAAAGATGACTGCTGCAAGAACTAAAACTATTTAAAGGGCTTGATTAAGCCCTTTATTGTGTTTACATCATTCCCATTTTTTTAGCAAATTGCTTTCCCTTTTTCATCAATTTCTTTTTGTTCATCATATCAGATTCTGCATACATCATAATTAAACCTGTTGTGATTAATCCGCCTATCATAACTCCTTTAACAAATTTCATTTTGTTACACCTCCTCATATTTATAAATAACAAATTCTCTATTGCTAATTTTTGCTTTACTTATTATAGTATTTGTCATTTTTTCTTTTTTATGCTTTTTTGTATGATTTTACAATGGTATATATTTCATGAATAGCAATTATTGCTAGAAAAATTCCAAACAATCTTTTTAAAATTTTCACATCCATATTTATTGAGATATTTGCTCCAATTATTGCTCCTAATATTCCAAATATTGAAATAATTAAAGCTGATCTCAAATATATATTTTTATTTTTTAAATTAACTATTATTGCAACTATTGAAGTTGGAATAAAAAATATTAAATTTGTTGCTTGTGCCACATGTTGCTCCACTCCCATCAAAAATGTAAGAAGAAAAATTAATATTGTTCCTCCTCCCATTCCTGTTCCACTTACGATTCCAGATACAACTCCTATCAAAATCTCTATCATAAAAAAACCTACTTTATATTATCATTTTATATGATGCATAAACTAAAAATATCGTAAAAGCAATTTTCAAAACTCTTTCTGGTAATTTTTTTAACAATTTTGCTCCGTATATATCCGCCTATTGCTCCACCTATTGCACAAAGAATGGCTATGTTCCATTCTATATAATTTTCTTTGTAATAAAAGATTCCACTTGTAACCACCATTGGCAAAATACAAAATACAGATGTTCCTCTTGCCTTTGTGTTATCCAATTTTAAAAGATAAATAAATGCTGGAACCAAAATCATTCCACCACCTGTTGAAAATAATCCACTAATTACACCTGCTAAAAATCCAATTATACTTTGCTTTAAAATGTCTTTTATAGAAAATTTTATTTTTCTTCTCTCCATAATAAAAACCCACTTACTAAGTAGGTTATCCAATTTATTTTATTCTATTCAATAAATACTATTAATGTCGCATGAGAAACGTCCCCAATACGACATTAATCTTCAACATAGTATTTTGTTCCTAGCATTTTATCAGGCAAATATTGTTGTTCTACGTAATGACCTGGATAATCATGTGGATATAGATATCCTTCATGATATCCAAGTTCTTTCATTTTTTCTATTGGTGCATTTCTTATATGCATTGGCACTTCCCCAGTATCTTTTGTTTGTACATCTTCTAAAGCTTTATTTATTGCCATATATGATGCATTGGATTTTTTTGATGTTGCTACATACACTGCTGCTTCTGCAAGTAATATTCTTGCTTCTGGCATTCCAATCATATGTACTGCTTGCATTGCTGCATTTGCTACAACTAATGCATTTGGATTTGCCATGCCCACATCTTCTGATGCACAAATAACTATTCTTCTTGCTAAAAACATTGGGTCTTCTCCACCATTTATTGCTCTTGCTAAATAAAATATTGCTGCATCTGGGTCTGAACCTCTCATGGATTTAATAAATGCACTTATATTATCATAATGTTCTTCTCCATTTTTATCAAATATTGCTTTTTTTGATTGAACACTATTTTTTATAACTTCATCAGTTATATGTATATATCCATCACTTTCCATATTTGTTGTCAATACTGCTACTTCTAAACCATTTAATGCTGTCCTAACATCTCCGCCACTTATTATTGCTAATTTCTTTAAGGTTTCATCTTCTATTTTTATATTATAATCTCCTAAACCATCTTTTCTTTCTATTGCATTTTTTAGTATTTGAAAAATGTTTTCTTCTGTTAATGGATTTAATTTTATTACCATTGACCTTGAAATTAAAGCCTTATTTACTTCAAAATATGGATTTTCTGTTGTTGCTCCTATTAAAATTATTGTTCCATTTTCTACATATGGAAGTAAAGCATCTTGTTGTAATTTATTGAATCTATGAATTTCGTCTATAAACAAAATACTTTTTCCTGTTGGATTTAACATAAAATTTTTAGTTTCTTCTATTACTCTTTTAATATCTGCAACTCCTGATGTTACTGCATTTATTTTATAAAATTTGTATTTTGTTGTTTCACTTATTACTCTTGCAAGTGATGTTTTTCCACATCCAGGAGGTCCAAATAGAATGATACTTGATAATCTATCTGCCTTTATTGTTCTATATAATATTTTGTCTTTACCCAAAACATGTTCTTGTCCTACATATTCGTCTAATGTTCTTGGTCTAATTCTAAATGCTAATGGCTCATTTGAATTCATAAATATCGACTTCCTTTTTCTATAACTCTTTACCCAATAACAATAATCCTTTTTTGATTAAATCTTCTGTTGATAATTCTTTTTTATTTTCTATGTTTTCAAATGCTTTTTCTATTAATCTCTTATTATATCCCAATACTTGAAGTGCTGCAATTGCTTCTGATACTCTATTATCATTTTCTATTGCTTGTTTTACTTTAATATCTGTTTCAGATAATTTTCTTGCATCTTTACCTTGAGTAGCATTTGTTAATTCTTCAATTTGTTGTTCTTGTTTAATCTTATCTTTCAATTCAAGAATTATTCTTTTAGCTGATTTTGGTCCAATCCCCGGAATTGTTGTTAATGTTTTTATATCTTCTGAAATCACTGCAAGTGCAAAATCAGAAGGCTCACAAACTGCAAGCATTGTTAATGCCGTTTTTGCGCCAACCCCACTTACACCAATTAATAATTCAAACATTTTTAATTCTTCTAATGTATTAAAACCAAAGATACTAATATCATCTTCTCTAACTCTATAATATGTATGTACTTTAACAGTATCACCAATATTTCCTAATCTATCCATTCCTGCTTCTGACATAAATACTTTGTAACCTAATCCTCCTACATCAATTACTACATATCCTGTCATTTTCATTTCTAAAGTTCCTTTTATATATGCTAACATCTTATACATTCCTTTCTTTTGTCACTCTAAAATTATTCATTATATATCATAAAAATATGTTGCTTCTAAATCTGCTTCATGTGTTAATAATGCTATTGGATATTTTTTATATGCTGCACCAATTGTGTTATATATTTCTTTTGGTTCTGTATATCCCATATGCCATCTAATTGAATATTTTTCTTCCGGTGTTAATTTCATATATTCTGTAATCATCATAACTGATTTTTCTCCATGTCCATATGGAATTGTGTCATCTATTGTATAATATGGCACTTTTTCCCATACTCCTAAAGCATTTTTTGCATTTCTGTAATCTACTTTATAAAAATTTGTTTTGCATATATCATGTAATAATCCTATTATTATAATTGATTCTTCTGGTATATTTATTGGCTCTACACAATGTTCTACCTTATGTTTTAAAATTTCATACACCTTTAAACTATGCTCTGCTAATCCACTTTCAAAACTCCCATGAAATCTTGTACTTGCTGGTGCTTTGAAAAAATCTGATTTTTCTAAAAAATTTATTAAATCATCTATTCCTTCTCTTTTTACAGTTTTTAATAAATCTAAATATTGTTGTTTTATATTTTCTTTCATTACTATTATCATTCCTTCCACTAATTTTTATTTAATTTATTGAATTTACTTATTTATAACATTGTTCTTGTTCTCATGTATTATATATTTTACACTAAAAAAAGTCAACCTTTTGGCGAAAATTTGTTTTTAATATTTTCTTGTTTTTTCCATTATAAAAGACTTCGTAATTTATTACGAAATCTTTTAATTTATCGTTTTAAGAGTAAGCCTAAATATCTAAAAGCAGTGATTTTCAAGTTCGTTCCATAAGCCATGGAAACAGGAATTTTTTAGGTCCGTCCCTAAATCCCTAAAAACTGGGATTTAGAGGACCGTCCCCCTAATCCCTCCAATTTTTTATTCTCTCAATTGCTTCTATTGAATTTTCTTTAGTTCCAAAGGCAGTTAATCTAAAATACCCTTCACCATGTGGTCCAAATCCACTTCCTGGAGTTCCAACAACATTTACTTCTTCTAGTAATTTATCAAAGAACTCCCATGAAGTCATGCCTTTAGGTACTTGTAACCAAATATATGGTGAATTAACACCTCCATATGTTGTAAATCCTGCATCCTCTAATCCATTTTTTATTATTTTTGCATTTTCTAAGTAACTTTCAATATTAGCTCTAATTTGTTTCTTACCTTCTTCTGAATATGTAGCTTCTGCAGCTCTTTGTACAACATATGATACTCCATTAAATTTTGTACAAGTCCTTCTATTCCATAACTTATTTAATTCTACTGTTTCTCCAGCCTTTGTGTATCCTTTTACTGTGTGTGGAATTACTACATATGCACATCTAACACCTGTAAAGCCTGCTGTTTTTGAAAAGCTCTTAAATTCTATTGCAACATCTTTTGCTCCTTCTACTTCATAGATACTATGTGGTATATCTTCTTCTGTTATAAATGCTTCATATGCTGCATCATATAGAATAATACTATTATTTTCTTTAGCATAGTCTACCCAAACTTTTAAATCTTCTTTTGTTAATACTGTTCCAGTTGGATTATTTGGGAAACATAGATATATCATATCTACCTTTTCTTTTGGTAATTCTGGTTTGAAATTATTTTCAGCTGTTACTGGTAAATATACAATATTTTCATACATGTCTTTTTCTTTGTTATATTTTCCACTTCTTCCTGACATTACATTTGTGTCTAAATATACTGGATATACTGGATCTGTAATTGCAACTTTATTATCCTCAGCAAATATATCTACTATATTTCCACAATCACATTTTGCACCATCTGATACAAATATTTCATCTGCTTTAATATCTATTCCTCTTGCTTTATAATCATTTTGAACTATTGCGTTTCTTAAAAATTCATATCCTTGTTCTGGTCCATACCCTTTAAAGCCTTCTTGTGTTCCAATTTCATCTACCGCTTTATGCATTGCTGCTATACATGCTGGTACTATTGGCTTTGTAACATCTCCTATTCCTAATTTTATGATTTTTTTGTCTGGATTTTCTTCTGTGTATTTTGCTACTTTTTTTGCTATTGTTGAAAATAAGTAGCTATCTTGCATATTTAAAAAATTTTCATTTATATAACTCATTGTTATTTCTCCTTTCAAATTTGATTTTTCTGTAAAAATTTGTTATAATATTTATGTAACCTGTTATACAGATTCATATTGGAGGTATCTATGAATAAAGTAGAGCTTATTGAAAAACAACTTTTGGACAAGACAAACTATATCACTACTAATTCAGTAATTGAAGCACTGGAAAATGAAGAGTTATTCAATACTCTTTTTGCCTATCACGAACTCGACTTAACATGGAAGACCGATTTTCGGCATCTAATTTCCGGTGAATACTTAGATGACTTAACATTTTCTCTTCTTCTTTCACTTTCTGATGAAGAAAAAGCAGAATTGTTAAAGCATTTGAAACCTTCAGACGAGTAGCCTCACTTGAGGCTCTCTTTTTTTATTTTATAAATTATATCTCTAACACACCTTCAAAAACTGTAACAGCTGGTCCTGTCATATATATATGATTATTTTCCTCATTCCATTCTATATATAATTTTCCACCTAATAATTCAACTTCTACATTTCTATCAGTTTTTCCATTAAGATAGCACGCAACAGCTGTAGCACATGCTCCTGTACCACATGCAAGAGTTTCTCCTGCTCCTCTTTCCCAAACTCTCATTTTAACATGATTTTTATCAACAATTTGTATAAACTCTACATTTGTTTTATTTGGAAAAGCTTTGTCAACTTCCAACACTTTGCCATATTTTTCTACATCAAATTTCTCTGTATCTTCCACTTCTGTTATTGCATGAGGATTTCCCATAGATACACAAGTAAATTTGAATTTTCTTCCTTCAGCTTCTAGCATTAGATTTTTAACCGGCTCTTCATCTGAAATAACTGGTATTTCTTTTGGGTTTAATATAGGTTCTTCCATATCTACCTTTACCGTTTCTACCTTTCCTTCTTTTGTATTTAACTCTAATGTTTTAATTCCTGCAAGTGTTTCTACTGTTACTGTTGTTTTATCTGTAAGACCTTTGTCATATACAAATTTTCCAACACAACGTATGCCATTTCCACACATCTCTGCCTCACTTCCATCTGAATTAAACATTCTCATTTTGAAGTCAGCAACATCACTTTTACATATTAAAATTAATCCATCTGATCCTATTCCAAAGTGCCTATTACTAACAAATTGAGCTAGAGATGATTCATTTTCTATTTTTTGATGGATTGCATCCATATAGACATAATCATTCCCTAGCCCTTGCATTTTTGTAAATTTAATCATAATTTTCACCTTCTTTAGGTATTAATAGCCAGTAAAATATATTTATATTCTACTGGCTGTAATTCTAGCATAATATTTTATTTTTTGCAAGCAAATTTTGTTACAGAAATTTCACTTATTTCTTTTTTGATATTCCTTTATATCTATCAAACCATTCATAAAATCATCTGTTAGCTTTTCTTCAAAAATATACTCACCATTTTTGTATCGTAAAATATAATCATTTCCAATTTTATCCTTTAAATCCTGTGGTATATTAGTTTCTTCAAATACTTTATTGGTACTCATATTTTGTAAATACACTCCCTTAGAACTAAAGTCCACAACTTGGTATAATTCATTTTCTTTTCTAAATTCATTTAATTCGTTTGCATTAGTATTCTCATTGCCCATTTGATTTTCTCCTTTTTCTTTAACATTTGCTAAATGGTTTGAAAGTTCTTCCATAAAGTTGTTTACGAAGTCACTTTCTTTTATTTTATTTACTATATCATTTATTAAATCTAAACTCAAATATTATCACCTTCCTAGCTTATTTTTGTGTTTTGGATATTGTTAAAAGAAACAAAATAGAATTTTTAATAAAACAAAAAGATTTAAACTAGGTGTATTATATATTAAGTTATATGTTATGTCAATTGTTTCTTGAATATTTTTTATTTATTGTTCGGAACTATCACCTGTTGCATAATTAATTGTAACTCCCGGCTGTACATTATATACAAAAACATTAAAACTAACACCTTGTCCATTATCCTCAACAGAATATGCTTCCATTTCCACCCCATTAGCCAAAAGATTATCACCTTCAAATATTGGAGTTACTCTATATAAAACATGATTATTTGGATTTTGTTCAATATATTCAGCCACTTTATTTTCAAATGGCAACATACCTTCTACATTAAAACATCTAGTACCAGTAATCAAATTCTTTTCATTTGCATTTTCTGCTGACAATTGATATCCAATCAAATGACATCTATTATATAAATACTCTCCATCATACTTTGCTTGAACCCAACCTGTTGGTTTTACATTACTAATACTTTCTCTTTCTTCTCCATCAACTGGCATTGTCTTTTTGCAAATATTTGCATATGCCACTCCACATCTACCTAATTCATCCAATTCGCTATATTTTTCAAAACTTTCAGTTGTATATTCACTTTCTTCAAAATATGGAACATTATTATTTATCTCAACATATATATCTCCAGCATATTCTGGAATATTCTCAATACTAAGATTTATATTACTTTGAGTCAATTCACTTGTAGAACTTGTTGAAACAGCATTATTCTCTACTGCATTATTAGTTACATTTGTTGTACTTAGTATATCTTCTCCAAAATATATACCAATTCCTAGACAAATTGCAATTATTATTCCTATCAATTGTTTTACCATTTTACTCTGACTTTTAGAACTTTGCCTTCTACCTCTACTCATTTTATCAACTCCCACATTGTATAATCTTCACTTTTAACATTTACATTCTATCATAATTTTTTTAATTGTAAAATATATCAACATTATATTTTATTTTTTGTGTGAATTTTATGTAAATTTTCATTTATCTATATTGAACTATATAAATATTTATGGTAAAATATGGTAACAGTTTAATCTATATCATATATTGCTTAATTTTAAATCTTTTATTTTCTTATTATTTTTTTCGATTTTAATTTTCAATATATCTAAATTTAACTGTAAATTTATTTCAAGGAGGCTTGCCTATGCAAGAAAATCAAATTATTAAACCTACTAAGGATAAAAAAAGTAAAAAATCTATTCTTTCTCCAAAGCTGGATGTTGTTTTTCAAATTCTTTTTGGAGAAGTTGGAAGTGAAGAAATCACAAAAGATTTGTTAAGTACAATACTTGATGAAGAAATTAACGAAATTGATTTAAATCAAAATATAGTATTACGAAGAAGGTCCTTAAAAGATAAAATGGGAGTAGTAGATGTTCTGGCAAAAATAAATAATAATGAATATTGTAATATAGAAATGCAAATCATAGATTATAAAAATTCAGAAAAAAGGACATTATACTATTGGTCAAAAAAATATACAGAAGAAATACAAAAAGGAAATGACTATAAAGATTTAAAGAGGACAATATGTGTATTAATAGCAGATTTTGAAATAAAAGATTTAGAAGGATTAGGCTTTCATAGTAAATGGAAAATAATTGAAGTGAATGAAAGAAAAAAAGTATTGACAGATGATTTTGAATTACATATAATTGAATTACCCAAAATGAGAAAAAGAAAGGCTAACGGAAAAGATGAAAAATTGCTAGAATGGTTAAGTTTTTTAGAAAATCCTGAAAGTAACGAGGTGATAAGTTATATGGAGAAAAATGAAAATATGAAAAAAGCAAAAGAGAAATTAAATACTCTAAGTGCAAATGATGAATTAAGAATTTTAGCAGAATTAAGAGAAAAAGCAATACGAGATGAAAAATCTCTAAAAGAAGGTTATTACAATGATGGAAAACTAGATGGATTAAAACAAGGACTTGAACAAAAAAATAAAGAAATTGCTAAAAAACTAAAAGAAAAAGGATTAAGCAATGATTTTATAATCGAAATAACTAATTTAACTAAAGAAGAAATAGAAAAATTATAAATCTAAAACTATATAAATATTTACATATGCTGTTTCTAATTATTTTATTAATTTTCCATTAATTCACTTTAAAAACACATTATTTTATTATATAATATCTAAAGAACAATTGATACAAACGAACAAATAGAAACGGTGATTGTTATGAAGATATTTAGAAAAATATTACTAATACTACTAATCTTAATAATAGTTGCTTGTGGTCTAATGTTTATACTAGGATATAGTGCATACTCTTCAGCTTTAAAAGAAAAGCCATTGCTTACTAGAATAGAAGAAGTAACAAGTGATGAACATTACACAAGTTTTGATAACTTATCAGAAGATTATAGAAATGCAGTTGTTGCAGTTGAAGACCATAGATTTTATGACCATGGAGCTGTTGACCCAATTGGAATTGCAAGAGCATTATGGGTTAATGTTACGAACTGGGAATTACAAGAAGGTGGTAGTACCATAACTCAACAAGTTGCGAAAAACGTTGTATTTTCGCAAGAAGAAACATTTTCAAGAAAACTAGGAGAAATTTTAGCAGCATATGATATTGAAAAAAATTATAGTAAAAATGAAATCTTAGCATTATATGTTAATACTTGTTATTTTGGAGAAGGATACTATGGAATCTATGATGCAAGTATGGGATACTATAATAAAGAACCAAAAGATTTAAATTTAGATGAAGCTTCAATGCTTGCTGGAGTTCCTAATGCTCCATCAGCTTATGCTCCAACCGTAAATCCTGACTTAGCAAAGAAAAGACAAGAACATGTCTTAGAAAAAATGGTAGAAAACGGCTATATTTCGCAATCAGAAGCCAGTGCAATTTAAGAGATGATTTGGGGACGGAGAAAAAATCATCTCTCATCTAAACTATTTTTTCTCCAATCTTTTTTCATTTCTTGCTCTTCTCTTTCATCTACTCTATCTTGTTCAACATCAATTAAATATACTCTATTATAAAATCCACCTTTTTGTTCCCTTTTAAGTGCTTGCACTTTCTTTAATTCTTCATAACTAATATTTTTTGCCTTCATAATACTTTGAATTACTTCCATAATATCCGCTAATTCTTCAACAGCATTTTCTTCTATAAATTCGTGTGCCTCTTCTAACAATTTCTTATTTAATTCTTTTATATATTCTTCGTCATCCATTATTCTCCAATTTGCTTTTCTACCTTCCATGCTGTCAATATTTTCTGGAATCTTATCTCTTACCAATTTATTATATGTATATTTCATTTACAACATCTCCTTACCAAAATGTTGTTTGTATTTTATCATCTATATACTAAAAAGTCAATGAAATTTATATAATTCAAAAAGTGCATTTTTTCTTTTTATCTTCATATATTGTACTATACTGGAGGTATTATGAAATTTATTATTATAAAAAGGAAAAATATTATTATCACTTTAATCTTCTTTATTGTAGTCTTCGCTATAATATTTCTTTTACTAAATTTAAAAAACATTTCAGCAGATAAAAATTCTAATATAGATAATAGCAATAAATCTATACAAACCAGTAGCAATGAACTAGAAGATTTTTATAGCAAAATACAAAATCTAACTAATCAAAAAGAAAAAATTGCATATTTAACTTTTGATGATGGTCCTACTTTAAAATCTACAAATAAAATCCTTGATATATTAAATAAAGAAAATGTAAAAGCTAGTTTTTTTGTTATCGGAAAGCATGTAAAAGAACATCCTGAATTAGTAAAACGAGCATATGAAGAAGGACATTATATTGCAAATCATGGTTACAGTCATAATAATAGCAAATTATATTCAAGTGCAGATGCTTTTATAAATGAAATTACATCTACTGATATAGAAATTGGAAAAGCTATTGGAGTTAATGATTATTGCTCTCACATATTTCGCTTTCCAAATGGATATATGTCATCTGTTTATAAATCAAAGAAAGAAGAATATGTTACTCTTCTTTCTAATATTGATTATACATATATTGATTGGAATTGTTTAAATAAAGACTCTGAGAAAAAATACAGTAATCAAGAGTTATTAAATAACTTAAAACTATCTGCCAAAAATAAAGGTACTTTAGTTATTTTGATGCATGATACTTCTGATGTTAATCAAACAGATTTAGTCTTAAAAGATTCTATAGATTACCTAAAGGAACAAGGATATACCTTTAAAAATTTTTACGAATAGGGATTTAGGGGACGGTCCTAAAAATCCCTAAAAGCAGGGAATAAGGGACGGACCTCTAATCATAATTTAATTATAAAATGATAATATCTTAATAATTTTTGAAATTTCGAATGCGAATGAAATCTTGTTATACATTCTTAAATTATCAGGTAGGAGAATCTCAAACTTGCTTTGAGAGGTGCCTACATGATAATTTTAGAATGAATTCAAGATGTAATGTTAGCCGAGAAATGCAATAAATTATTAAAATATTATCATTAAAGTATAAAAGTATAAAAGGTCCGTCCCAAAATCCCTAAAAGCGGGGATTTTTAGGACCGTCCCCTAAATCCCTAAATCCTCACTTCAATCTCATATTCATTTCTACTTCCGTCTAGTTTAATGTGATTTTCAACCTCATTTCCATTTAAAGTAACTTTGCTTGTACCTTTCTCAAAAGTATTTTTACCATCAGGATTTTTAACAGTTATTTTATAAATACTATTTTGCCATTTGTATTGCATCTGGTATTCTTTCCAATTTTTAGGTATACATGGCAATATTGACAAATATCCATTTTCAACCTTTAATCCCAATATATATTCTATTCCAGCTTTATAATACCAACTTGATGATCCTGTATACCAAGTCCAGCCACCTCTTCCTGCTAAGTTATTTGCTCCATATATATCTGCCGGAATCACATATGGCTCTACTTTATATTTGTTACATGCATCTTTTGTTCTTGAATGTTCTATTGGATTTATCATTCTGTACCACTCTAGCGCCTTATCTCCAAAGCCTAACATACTTTCAGCTATTATTACCCAACATGAACTATGAGTGTATTGTCCTCCATTTTCTCTAACTCCTGGCAAGTATGATTTTATATATCCAGGCTCTAATTTGCTTTTTTCAAATGGTGGGTCTAATAGTTTGATTATTCCATTTTCTTTATCTACTAAATGATTTTCTAGACTTTCCATTGATATATATTTTTTGTCATTGTCTCCCGCATTTGAAATGATACTCCAACTTTGTGCAATGCTATCTATTCTACATTCTTCATTTTCCATACTTCCTAGTACATTTCCATCATCCATAAATGCTCTTTTATACCATCTTCCATCCCATCCATTTGTATTTAATGCTCTTTTTAATTCATTCTTTATTCTCTCGTATTTTTCTGATTTAGTTTCAACAATTTTTTCAGTACCTTCTTCAATGTTCTTTTCAGCATTTTCAATTTCTTCTTTGCCTTCTTTCTCTTCTTTTTCTTTCACTATTTCAATAAATCCATCTAAAATAGTATATAAGAAAAATCCAAGCCAAACACTTTCGCCTTTACCCTTATTTCCAACTGTACTAAATCCATCATTCCAATCACCTGAGCCAATCTTAGGCAATCCATTTTCTCCAAAATTGAAACTTCTTTCAATTGCTTTTATACAATGCTCATAAATTGTTCCTTTTTCTTTGCTTTCTGGATATTTATCATACCTTTCATCCTGTCCTTCTTCTAGCACTTTTCCTTCAATATATGGCGTTTCTATTTCTAAAATACTCTCATCACCTGTAAATTTGATATATTCTAGCACTAAATATGGCAACCATAACAAATCATCTGAAAATCTTGTTCTAATACCTCTACCTGTTTCATCATGCCACCAATGTTCTACATCTCCTTCTATAAATTGATGTTTACTGTGTTTTATTATTTGATTTTTCAAGTATTCTGGATTTATATATTTTAAAGCTAAAGTATCTTGCAGTTGGTCTCTAAAGCCATAAGCCCCTCCAGATTGATAATATCCACTTCTACCTAATAATCTACTTGAAATTGTTTGATAAATAAGCCATCCATTTAATAATATATTTGTTGATTCTAGTGGTGTATAAACTTGCAACCTATTTAGTCTTTCTTTCCATTGATTTTTTACATCAGTTAATTCCTGCTTACAATTTGCAATTTTTTGATATTTATATGCTGTATTTTTACAATCAATTAATTTTTCATCTGAGCCTAGAACAAATGAAATTTCTTTTGTACTATAACTTTCTAGTTCAACTTCTACTTCATATGCAATACATGCCTGCTTTCCAATAGAATTTTCTCTATTTAGACTTGTTTTATTCAAACCTTGCGGATTATCTAATCCGCCCTTTCCTAAGAAAAATTTTTTATCACCTGTATATGAATTTATTTTCTCACTACTTGATACATAATTTATCATGTGTGATGATTCTTCCGCATATCTATTTCTTGCATATAGTACATTATTATTTTTATCAAATTGTAAATCAATATATCCTTCTGTTTTCAAGTCATCTTCACCAATTGTTGGTTTCATATAATAATACAATTTCAATTTTTTTCTATTTGGTGTTATATTTTTTAAAGTCAACACTTGAATTTTGCAAGAATCTTCATTTGGAACAAATACTTCTAACTCTTGCTCTAATCCATCACTTTTATGAATATATTTTGCATACCCAAAACCATAAACTACATTATAATTTTTATTATCTGGCATTGGATTTAGACCTAAAGACCATTTTCTAGAATTTTCTAAATCCTCTAAATAGATAACTTCTGAAGGAATATCATAATTTGGATTATTCTCCCAAGTTGATACTCTATTTAGTCTGCTATTTTTATACCAGCTATATCCACCCATATTTTCTGTTATTACTGTTCCAAACTTTTCATTTGCTAAAATATGACTCCAAACTGTTGGCAATCTATTATCTTTGTTTACTTTTATTATATATTCTTTTCCATCTGGCGAAAAAGCACCATATTCGTTATAATATTTCAAATCTTCCCTATTTTCCAATAAATCTATATCTTCTGTCTCATCTATACCTTGTCGAAGTTGACTTTCTTCTTCAATTTCTTTTCTACTATCTAAATATTTTTCTTCAATATCTTTTATATTATTTTTTAATCCACCTTTATCACTATTTATAACTATATCTGCTATAAAATCTAATAACTGAATATCTTTTTTATCAATTTCTCCCTTTGTTAATATAAAAATTCCACCTTTTTGATTTTTCAAATATGCCATATGTGAATTTAAGATTGCACCTTCAATTTCTTCTCTTACATAGTTCTCATAACTATGTTTTTCTTCATCTAATATTACAATTTCAACCTCAACATTTTTCGTTCTAAAGAATTCATATGCTTTTAGCACTTCTTTTATGACATATTTGTCGTTTACATTTTTCATTTTTACAAGAATAATTGGTAAATCACCTGATATTCCATACTTCCATAAATCACTTTGCTTAAATACTATTTGAGGATTTGTTTTTTCTTTTCTTTGACTGCTTAGCGGATTTGTGAAAATTATATATGAAAGCATTTTTTGATATATCTCAATTTCGCTTCCCTTTATTCTTAGATACCTACTTTCAGCTTCCACTCTTGCTTTTGATAATTCAAATTCTTTTTTTACATTTTCTGCTGATTTATATTTTTCTAAATGATTTAATACTTGTTTTTCATCTTCTCCTACTGATAAAATAAAATCTACAATCACTTTTTCCTGTGCCTTTACCTTAATTGTCCTCTTTTCTGCAATAATTGGTTCTGTAACTAATCCTATTTTTTTAGAGAAAGGTATTGAATTTTTAATCATATTTGGAACTTCTAAATTTCCTCTACCTGTAAACTTCTCTGCTTCTAATTCATACTCAAAATCCCCAATTGTTTCACTATTTGTGGATAAAGTTGTTGCAACAGTAATTTTAGGTTGATTCTTTTCCCTTACTTTTCTTGTTGTTACTAAACTATTTGTTTTTTCATCATATTTTGTAGTTAAAAACAAATTATTAAACACCGGATGTGCATAATCTTGTTCTTTCTTTGATAATACTGGTTCAAAATATGAAGTAACTTCTACTATATCATCTTCATTTCCTTGATTTTCTATTATTAATCTTCTAATTTCTACTGGTTCATTAGAACTTACCGTTGTATTTATTTTCACTTTCAAATTATTATTTTTTATTTCCTGCTCATCTTTATCTGGCATAAAACTTATTTGATATTGGCCATCATTAAAGCCATAATTTGAACTTATTAAAGTCTTACTTTTTACACTCTTAACTGCAAAAAATATTCCTTGTGCATAATCTTTTGTAGGTTTAAATCTATTTATATCAATTCCCCTATATCTACTTACACCTTGACCTTTTTGGTTCATTGCAACAATATAATCTTCATTTGAGATTACATTTCCAATATCTAATCTTTCTTCTATTTTTTGATATGTTGTTTGGATATAATCTTCATAATCTTTGTATTTTAGCTTTTCTACCTTTTCCTTTTTCTCTTTTGTTGTTACAAAAGTCTCTGGCATTGTTTCTTGTAACAAAATACTAACTGCATCAATTTCAGGATTTTTCATAAATCTTTTTTGCAAAATATTATTATTAAATAAATTATTAATTGATAGTAAAATTAATCCTTGATGATGTGCCATATATGTTTTTACTACACTTGATATTTTCCCTCTTTCTACTCTTTCTGGTGTATAATCTATTGATTCATAAAATCCAAATTTTCCATACATTCCTTCTTGTTCTAATCTTTTCAAATTCTGGACTTCCTCTTTTGGCACTTCATTTATTGCTAAAATACCACCATAACTAGATACAACCATTTCATCTGCAAGACCTCTTTTTAATCCAAGCCATGGTATTCCAAATGCCTTATATTGATAATTTGATTTTAAATCTTTTAGGTTAAAAGCTGCTTCTGATATTCCCCAAGCAATATTTAATTTCTTACTATATTCCATCTGACTTTTAATCATAAATTTACAAGATTCATCTAATAGACTTCCTTCATAACTTGGAATATTTATATTAGGCATTAAATATTCAAATGCAGTACCAGCCCATGAAATCAAGCCTTTATATTTTCCTAATTTAGTAAGTGTTCTACTTAAATAACTCCAATGTTTAGCAGGTACATCTTTTTTAGCTATTGCAACTAGACTTGCTTGTCTTGCCTCAGATGCAAGTAAATCATAATATGAATTTGTTAATTTATTATCTTCTATATTAAATCCAATTGAAAAGATTTGCTCTTCTTGGCTGTATAAATATGAAAAGTCTGTATCATTGATTAATTTTGTTACTTTTTCTAGCAATTCATTTACTATTTCTTCTTTATTGAGTAGCATTTCTATTTCGTTGTTATTTTTTTCTTCTAAAAAAGATTTAACCACATACAAATATCCAACAAAATTACCACTATCAACTGTTGAAATATATCTAGGAACTAAAGGCTCTTTTGTTTGTATTTGATACCAATTATACAAATGACCATTCCACTTTGGAAGTGACTCTACGCTATCAAGTATATTTTTTAGTAACTCAATTGCTTTTTCAAATGTTATATATTTTAAATCATAAGCAGATATAACTGCTAAAAGAGATAAACCAATATTTGTAGATGATGTTCTTGCTACTGTTTCTTCTTTTCTATCTTCTTGATAATTATCTGGTATTAAATAATTATTTTCCTTTGTCAAATAAGTCTCAAAAAAGTCCCAAGTCTTTTTACCAATTTCTAAAACATAATCTCTATCTTTTTGATTTAATTTTTCAATTGCTGAATGTTTTTCAATTGTTCTACTTACATACCACATTATACATGGAGCAACCATCCATAGAAGTCCTAAAACACACGCAAAACCATTTTGCTTCAAAAATCCTAACCCAATTGATGTTACACCTGCAAGTACATTAAATGCCATTTGATTAAAATATGAAGCAAGACTTGATTTTGATTGTTTCTCCGCTTCTTCTGAAGTTGTCCATTCTAATAGATGCTTTTTACTTATACACATTCTATATATTGTTTTTGTAATTGATTTTATTGACACATATGCTTTATATGGCAAAACTGCTAAAGTTATAACCGCCCTTAAAAAAGTACCTTTAAAACCTGTGATTTTTGGAGCAAAAGTCTTTTGCTTTTGTTCTCCTTCCTTCTTAAATATCAATCTATTTAAAAATTCTAAAATATATGGCAATATAGAAATCAGTAAAAGAAATGTAACAATTCCATAAATCTTTTGGTTATATACAATACCCAAAATACTTGTATATATTATTGCTACAATAATACTAATTTCTAGTAAACTTCTTCTTAAATTATCAAATATTTTGTATTTTGATAACAAATTTAATTTCTTATTTCCAATCCATTTTGTAATCTGCCAATCCCCACGAATCCATCTAGCAAGCCTTGTCATAAAACTATTGTATTTTGTAGGATATCCATCCATAAGCAAAATATCAGAAGCTAAGCCACATCTTAAATAACAGCCTTCAAGCAAATCATGGCTCAAAACTGTATTTTCTGGAATTTCACCCTTTAATACTTTTGAATATACCTTTAAATCATAAATTCCTTTTCCAGTAAAAATACCTTCATTAAAATTATCCTGATATGTGTCTGAAATTGCATTACTATATGAGTCAATTCCTCCTGCTCCTGCAAATATTTTCGTAAATAATGTTTTAAAACTTATATCTAAATCAATACCTACTCTTGGTTGAAGTATCCCATATCCTTCTGTAACTGTATTTGTAGTTGGATTTATTACTGGTTTATTTAGAATATGTGACATTGCCCCTATTAACTCAAATGCTGAATTTAGAATTAAATCAGTATCTGCATCTAAAGTAATAATATATTTTATTTTTGGCATATTATCTAAATTTTCTAATGTATTTTCTCTAAAAGGATTCTTTATATTTCCTAACAAATATTCATTTAGTTGTGAAAGCATGCCTCTTTTTCTTTCCCAACCAAGATATGAATTTTCTCCTTCATTCCAAATACGTTTTCTATATATAAAGTTAAAAATTTTTTCATTGTATTTTTTATTTAATTCATCTACTAGTTTTTTACCTTCTTGTATTACTTCTTTATCAAAATCCTCTTCCCTTTTGTCACTCTCCGAACAGTCTCCCAGTAAAGTAAAATACAAGTTTTTACTTTTATTTGCTAGATAATATACTTCTAGTTTTCTCATTAATTCCTGCACTTTTTCTTTTGATTTTACTATTGTTGGTATTACTACCATTGTTGCCATTTCTTCTGGCAAACCTTGCGTTAAATCAAGTTTTGGTATTAGTTTTGGTTTTACTATTTTACTTAATATATATTGTATTATTTGTGTTGCCACCTCTGATATTGGAATAAAAAATATGATTAATGTTAATATTGATATCCATAAATTGCTAGTTTTGAAGTTTATAATACTTGAAATAATTATATCTATGATTAATGTTGTGATATAAATTGCTAAAATATATATTTTTGTTTTTCCTTTTTGACTTATTGAATTTTTATCTTTATATTTTAATACTGCATATAATTCATCAATTCCTTTATCTATTAAATAATATCCTATGTGTGATTTTTTGTTTTCTTTATTATCACCTTCTATTTTTTCTAAATGTTTTTGTGCTAGTTCTAATGTTTTTCTAGCTATATATATTTCTGAAATCTTGGTTTTTTTAGATATTTCTTTTATAGCATTTCTATAATATTCCTTTGTTTTATTATCCATATTTATATATGTGTTACTTGGATCTTGTCTTAAAATTTCTTCAACACCATTTATTTTTTCAAATATTTCTAGGAAATTTATTCTTTGAATTTTTTTGATGCTTGTAATACTATTTCCCATACTAACTTTTCTAACAGCTATGTCAAAATGTTCTTTTTTAATCACATCTTGTACTGTTGTTCCAGCCATTTCTACTGCTTCTTCTAAAACTTTTAAATAACTATATCCCTTTTTTCCATATCTTTTTAATATATATGACATGTATTCTATAAATGGGTATTTCATATCTTGAAAACTATCTTTTTCCATCTTTTTGCATGCACTTGTTTTACATACTATATTAGTTTTGTTTTTGTTTTCAATTAATCTTTCTACTATATTTTCTGCTTTAAATTTTTGCATTTGTGAACTGTATATTCTTTCACACAATTCTCTTATATTTTCTATTATTGATATTTGCAAAAATATCCCTATATTCCAAATTTCTTCCATGCTTAGTGTTTTTTTACTTTGATAACTTTGCAATGCTTCTTCTAATTCTTCTTTTTCTATTTTGTTATCTGTGTATGCTACTATTTCTGCTGCTAATACATAGATTCTTGCAAATCCTTTATATTTTCCATTTGCAATTCCTAAAAAGTTTTTGTATTTTTTTAGTGGTAATTCTTTTTCTATTTGTTTTACTGTTTGTTCTATGATATAGAAGTTATCTAGTAACCATTCGCCTGCTGGATGTATGCTTATTCCTAGTTTTAAATGTTCATTTAATAGTTCATATACTTGTTCTATTGTTTTATAGTTTTCTATCATGTTTGGTACAGGATATGTTTGCTTGTCACTTTTGTTTTTTAGGTTATGACTTGATGCTATTTTTTGCAAATGCCTATTTAGTTGCTCTTTGTCTAATAACGTTCCATCTATTTTTAATATTTTTGTTGTTTTCAAAAATTTCCACTCCTTGCTTTTATGTTTTAAACATATTGTTTGCAAAGAGTGGAAATTTTATACTTTTTTTGTTTTTAATTTGAAAAATTTAAATTTGTTTTAATATTAAAAGGCACTATACAATCTAGTGCCTTTTTCTTATCTTTTCGCAGGGATACAATGCAACGGTCATAGCAAATCCTAATCCACCAATAAGTATTGTCACCATCTGTAATACTCCACTCAGAATACCAGTAAATGGCATCCCTATATACAGATATAGCTCGGTAACAAAAGCAAGTGTAAATATTATTACACCTATAGCTCTAGCTTTTAACACCCGTTTTTTCATGTTCCCTTTTTTTGTTGCTTTCGTCATTTTGTCTTCCTCCTTATTAAGACTATACTCCCTAGTCTTGAATCTCAACTAATAGTTACAACTATATTATACCACTTTTTATGTAAAAATGCAAAGATATTGTTTTTCTATTATTTTACGTTTCTCTTCATCTTCATAATCTGCCACTATCTCTCTCACTAATTCTTTTTCTTCTTCACTTATTTCTTCACTCTCTAACAAATTTTTTGACAATTCATAAAACTCTTTTATATTTTCTTCTTTTGTACTACACTCAAAATCTTTTCTTAATATTCCTTTTTTCATAGATATTTCATCAATTTTATCTAAATATGGTAATATCCTTAAGTAATCATATATTGTATATGCCTCATATTTCTTTTTTGTTTTCATAATTTTACTCCTTTCAATTTAGAATTTGCTCTTTTTTTAATCCTGTTATTTTTATAATAAAATCAATGTCTACTTTTTCATTTAACATCTTTTTAGCTATTTCTATAATTCCTTTCTCTCTTTCCTCTTTTTTTGCTTTTTCAAAATCTCTTCTTATTACCTCTTGTGCGTGTAACATTCCTTCTCTCCTCCCCTCTTCTTTTGCTTTTTCAAAATCTCTTCTTATTACCATCTGTGCATGTAACATAGCATCTTCACCTTCCTTTTCTATTAATATATTCTCAATTTTTTCTATTTCTTCTTTAGTTAATTTATCACTTAACAAATATTTAATTTCTTTTGCAAATTCCTGCCTTTCCTCTTTATCTTTAATATGCTTAGACATACGTTTCACAACTTCAATTATATTTTCTGTATCATTTTTTCTTTCTATAACAGACATTCTTGCAACTGCTGTTCCTTCTTTAATTGCTTCTTCTTCATTCCTTATATCTATCAAATTATATCCTGTTATCACATCTATACCATTAAAATGTTCAAATTCTACTTGTACTTCTTCTAATTTATTTTTTGCAGTCCATTTTGCTTGTCCTGTGTAAATTACTAATGGTATTACTTTCGGAATTCCTACCTTTTCTATCTTTCCCTTAATATTTTTCATTCTAGTCCTAATTATTTCTAAGCTATAGTCTAATATTCTATAAGTCATCAATTTATCTACTTTTGTTTGATGTTCTATTAGAAAGAAAACTTCTTTTCCTTTTAGCTTATATACTATATCAGCCTCTCTTTTTTCATAGGTACTTGTTATAAATTTTGTATCATACTTTTCTATCATTTCTTCCGTTAATTCTTTTTTCGGTTTCACATATCTGTTAATTAATTTAACAATTTCTTTATTTCTATTTAAGATTTCTCTAAATAATTTGTCATGTTTATGATATTGTTTTTCTTTTTTACCATTACTTACTTCTAAGCTATAACTTTGACTATTATCCTTCAATCCATAATTTCGTTGTTTTATAACATATGGATATAATTTGAAATAATCATACAATGTATATATTATCATTCTATTGCTCCTTTCATTATATATTTATAGCACTATAAAATCAATATTTATTTTATAGTAAATCAGATGATTTAAATAGTCTTTTCACTACTTTTCTCTCTTTTTCTTCTTATTTTTCAATTTTTCATTTTTTCGTGGAAATTACTTTGACTAAAAATTTTGAAATAAATTTATATTGTACAATATTTCTTTACTTTTCATTAATATAAATTTTATATTTTTAAAGCAAATTATTTATACCATAAATTCCCAATTATGTCAAGCACAATTGGGAATTTTTTGAAATATGTTAAATTTAAAAGTAAATTCCAGCAAAGACTCAATTGGAATTTTCACTTTCAAGATTGTAAAAATAGTCTGTTATACCATTATATATCCCCCATGCAAGCCTATTTTGATACTCATCTTCTTGCAATTGTTTTTCTTCTTCTGGATTAGACAAAAATCCACATTCAACTATTGAAATTGGTATTTCTACATTTTTCATAATGTACACTGTATCTAACTTCATTGCTACTCTCTTATTCTCTTTTTGCATAGAATCATTTAAGTTTCCTTGTAATTGCTCTGCTAACATTTTACTATTATCATTTTTTGAATTAAAAAAACATTGCCAACCATAGTATTGTTGTTGTGGGATTTTATTTAAGTGTATTGAAACAAAAATGTCTGCTGAGGATTGGTTACCTATTTTTACTCTGTTTTTTATATCACTAACTTTTTTCTGTTTTAAGGTTTTACTGTCTAAATCATATATTGCATTTTCATCTGAACGTGTCAATATTACTGTACTGCCTGTTTGTTCTAATAAATTTTGCACCTTTAATGCTATTTTTAAGTTTATCTCCGCCTCAGTTGTCCCTGATTTACTTTCTGCTCCTTCATCTGGTGTTCCATGACCTGCATCTATTACTATTGTTTTGTTTGATGTTGGTGTAGATGTTGTTTCTACTGTTAATTCTTCTTTTTCTTTTAATGATATTTGAACTCCAAATACCAACACACTTACTAAAATTGTTGATAACATTATTTGTATTCTTTTTCTATTTATTACGAACATAATAAAACTCCTAATATAAATTTTTATTATTATATTTATATTAGGAGTTTTTCTTTTATATTACTTTTTATTTTCTAAGTCATTATTAATTTTATGTATTGGAAAATTCTTAGCCTTTACTATATCCTTTAAACATTTAGGTAGTAGATTATATTCATCTATTTTATCTAAGTCTATCCAAACGTATTGTAAATATTCTTTTCCTTCTAAATTGTGCATTGTATAATTTATATTTTTATCTTCTTCATCGGCAAACTCTATTCTATATAAAAAATATATTTCATGATATTTCTTATTTTCCATCTCAAAAAAGTTCTCAATTGTTGATACATATCCTAATATTTCAATTTTTTTACCTAATTCTTCTTGTATCTCTCTTTTTATTGTTTGTTCTGAACTCTCTCCTATTTCTACCCTTCCACCTGGTAAACAGTAATGGTCTTTATTTACATCTCTATGCGTTAATACTTTATTATCATGTATAAGTATTCCTCCTGCTCTTATGTTTAATTTATAGTTTTCAACATCTAGCGTTAAATCCATATCTACTCACTCCTTTAATTTTTTAATTTTATCATTTTTCAATTATTCTTTCACCATAAATGATAGTAATAATTTGGTTTACTTTTTCTATTATTTATGATATACTAAAATATAACAATAAATTTTTATTCAGTAGGAGGTCTTCATTATGCAAAATGTAAAAGACTTAGCAACAATAATATGGGGTAAGGATGCACCAGAGGTAATAGCTTTTCTTCATGAAGAAGATTTATCTAAAAAAGTTAGTTTTCGGAATGAAGAATCTCTAATGAATTATGTTGCAAGAATTCTTACAAGACACTGCAACAGAAGAATTGACAAATCTAATTCTCTTGATTTTTGGGAAGTTAGAAAAAAGTCCATTCAAATTGATGTAGAACCGGAATACAAATCAAAAAACATATTGTATGTAATCCGATTGCTTACTGGAAAATTGCAGCCTTATCCTGAATTTCCAGAGACTGAATACGATTTTAGCCAAGAAGATTTATCAGATATGGCTGAAGAAAGTTTCTGGGAAAATTCAGAAAAGAGAAGAGAATCTTGGATTTACTAATCCAACTAACAACAACAAACTGAGTTAAGGGAGGAATTTTTCCTCCCTTATTCTATTTTTCTTTTTTACCTTCTCCTATCAACAGCATAACTACTTCCCATAACAGACTTAGCAGCATGTTTTACTTGAGCACCAACTTCTCCTATCTCTAGAATATTACCAAATCTACCAACATCTGCAACAACAACTCCAATTGAAAGTGAAGTTAGTGGAAATTGTTCGATAATTCCTTTACGATTTGCAACCTCTATATAACCTTTTTCTAAATCTTCGTCTGTAAAATATCTTTTAACATTTTCATCAAAATGAGCCAATATACTTTGGCACAACTTTTCACAAGTTAGACCTGATACAACAGCTACAAAATCATCTCCACCAATATGTCCTATAAAAGTATCTTCCATTCCACTTTCATGAACACATCTAATTATTGTATCTGCTGTAAACTCTATTATCTGGTCTCCTTTCAAGAAACCATACACATCATTATATGCTTTAAAGTTATCCAAATCTAAATACAAAACGCAAAATGGTTCTTTTCGTAAAATTCTCTTTTTTAATTCTGCATGTATTTGTACATTTCCTGGTAGGCCTGTCAATGGACTCATTCTTCTATTACTTGTTAATAATCTATTTATATTTTTTACAGTATAATACAAATAATATTCATCAACTGGTTTTTTTATATAATATTCTACCGATTCCTGTAATATCCTAATTCTATGTTCTCTACTTGAATTTGAAGATACGACTATAACAGGTGTAATTGTATTGTCTTCGTCTTTTCTAATTTTTCTACATAACTCCACTACATCTCTATTTATAGCATCTTCGTTTATAACTATTAGCGATGGAATGTTTTTTAATGCTATATCTATTTGTTCACTTTTTACACTAATAAATTTGAATTCTTTATCATTTTTAAATAACTCTCTAAAAATCACTATTGATGAATCATCATCATCTATTATATATATTTCTTGTACCATTTTATCCCCTACCCATTTTTTCTTAATTATATACAAAACTATTACAATTTTTCAAGTTTTTTTCAGTCTTTTTTTGCTTTTTTAGTTACTTCTTTTGCAGTTTGAACTTCTCTAATTGCTTTCTCGTCCTTTCTTTTTCTCTTTTCTATTCTTTGCTTTATTTCTTCTTTTATTTCTTTTAATTCAACCTTTTTACTTAAAACTTCTGTTATCTCTTTAGTATTAATAGCTGGGAAAGCCTTTTTTAAACGATATACATTTTTATACAAACGCAAAATTGTTTTATTTCTTTTATATTTTAGTTGTTCAATTATATACTGAACATTCTCTTCTTTTAATTTCTCTCTAATTTCGTTATTTAATTTTTCTATTTTCTCTAGTGTTACTTTTATATTCTTAACTTTAATAATGCTTGTTATCATATCTACCAAGATTACTATGCCTAGAATGCTATATACAAATATTAATATTCTAACATCAATTTTTTCAATTAAATTTTCTATTGCTGGATGTATATATTTAACAAATACCACTCCTAGAATTCCCCAAAATATTGAATTTGTTAAGCATATTCGTCCTTGAAAATTAAATTTATTTTTTGAGTAATCCCAATATTTTGTATGAAATAATTTTTCTAGTAAAACTCCTACAAGATATTCCCATATAGTTAAAACAACTATTGAAACAACAAATAATACTGCTAAATTGTCTGAAAATCTTTTCAAAAATAGTAGCATTATTATAGCTCCTACACCATATATTGGACAAAAAGGGCCTTTTAAAAAACCTGTATTTATTATTTTTTTCTCACAAATAGACCTAAATATAGATTCCATCACCCAACCTAAAAAAGAATATGTTATAAAATAAATTATTATCTCTAAAAAACTATATTCCATTATTTCCTCCGTGACTGCATTCTACAGTTTATTAATTTTATTGTTTAAAGCCTCCTACTTTTTATTTTTGGTAGAAGGCTTCTTGTTTTTTCATATTTTATTTGTTAAATCTAACTTTTACTGTGTTACTTACTCCACTTTCATTATAAGCTGTTACTTCTAGTTTATTTTCTCCATCTTGTAATGGAAATCTATATTCAAATTCTTTTCTATCTTCAATTGAATATACTTCGTCCAAGTTTATTGCATATTTATCAGTTTCATTTACAATAAATTCTACTCTCTTTAGTCCTTCATTATCTGATGCTTTAATTAGGAAGTTCTCTGTTCCATCTGCTGTTACTTCTAGATGTGGCTTTGTTACTCCTTTTACTTCTTGTGTTTTTGTTTGAGTTGTATTATTTACATCTACTACAATTACTGTTAATGTATGTTGACCTTCTGGTATTTCTATGCTTTGTTCAATTTCTGTATTATTAATATCGACTCTTTGTTCTTCTTCTTCATCCCAACGATATGTCATATATGATAATTCATTTTTTCCTGTTGCCGTCACTTTTATATTGTTTCCATCTAACGCTAAATCTATTGTTATATCTCCTTCTAAGCTATATGCTTTTTGATAACTTGTTTCTTGCCCATTAGTGTCTTGTGCATATATTGAAAGTATATTGTCTCCTGTTGGTACATCTATTACTTGCTCTACTTGTTTACTATTATTAGTCTGTACTTCTATTTCTTCTTCATTATTCCAACTATATGTTACTTTTGCTAAGGCTTTATCATGTAATACTCTTAATGTAATTTGTGTTCCATCTTCATTTTCTTCTACTTGAATAGTTGGTTTTGTGTTTGATGCATTTCCTTGTGAATTAACATACATTGAATATGAACCACTACCAATCATGAATATTCCAAATATTAGTATTGCAATTGCAAAGAATTTTAATATGCTTTCTATCGCAATTGGTCCACTATTTCTTGGCATTTTTTCTTTTTTTGCTTTTTTATTCTTTTTCTTTGTATCTTCTACACTTAAAATTTGATTCATTTTTTCACCTCTTTTGTTCTGTCATAGCTGATTATATCATAACCATTTTTTATTGTAAATATTTATTTTGTGAATTTTTCATTACAAAATAGGTATAATTTTTACTACAATGGTTGCATTACTATTGCATTATTTTCTATTTTTTAAATAATAAAAACCGCTGATTTTTCAACGGTTTAATTTATTTTAATTTTTCAATTAGTTTTGTGTATATGGTAAAACAGCGATATGTCTTGCTCTTTTTACTGCTGTTGTGATATCTCTTTGATGTTTAGCACATGCGCCAGTTGTTCTTCTTGGAAGTATTTTTCCTTTATCATTAACGAATTTTCTTAATTGTTCTGGATTTTTGTAATCTAATACAAAGTTTTTATCACTACATAATAAACAAACTTTTTTTCTTTGTTTTCTGAATCTTGGATTATAATCCTCATCATAATTTTTATTATTTCTTTTATTTTGTTTTTTATCAGCCATTTCTATTTTCCCCCCTGACTATTAGAATGGTAAATCATCGTTTGAAGATACTTCAAAATCTGCTCCCATACTTCCTGGAGCTGTGTTTCCAAAAGTATTTTCAAAATTACTATTGCTTGCATCTCCATCTCTTTTGCTATCTGCAAAATATGCTTCTTCTGCAACTACTTCTGTAACATAATGTTTAGTTCCTTGGTCATCATCCCAAGTTCTTGTTTGAATTCTTCCAACGATTGCTACTTGTTGACCTTTCTTAAAGTATTTGCTACAAAATTCTCCTAGTTTGCTCCATGCAACTATGTTTATAAAATCTGCTTGTCTTTCTTCTCCTTGTCTTACAAATCTTCTATTTACTGCTAAACTAAAAGATGATACTAAGGTATTGTTTGTTTGTGTATACCTAGTTTCTGGATCTCTTGTTAGTCTTCCCATTAAAATTACTTTGTTCATTTACTATCACCTTTCTTTACTTTAAATAAAGGCCCCTATTCTTTATTTAATTATTTTTACTTTTAATTTTTCTGTCTTTTGTTTCGAATATACATACTTAAATTATTTTTTTACTACGATGAATTTGATTATGTCATCAGTAATTCTGTATACTCTTTCTAGTTCTTGTATAGAATCTGGTTTTGCTTCAAAGTTGAATAACATATATGTACCTTCTTTGAATTTTTTGATTTCATAAGCTAATCTTTTTTTACCCATGTTTTCAACAGATTCTACTTTTCCATTTTCATTTATTAATCCTGTGAATTTTTCTTCTAAAGCTTTTAAACCTGCTTCATCTACATTAGGATTAACAATGATAACACTTTCGTATTTGTTCATTATTTTCACCTCCCTATGGATTATAACCTACCTGTGCGTTTTGCATGGTAAGTAGAGTTGTTTGCTTTTAAAAAATAGCTATGCTTCTTAAAAGCATAGCTATTTTATCAGATTTTTATGTAAAAATCAAGTGTTTTTTTATTTTTCTTTCAAGTATCTTTTCAATAAAAATGTTAAGAAATAAGGGAATGTATAAAATTTTCCATTAAAACCTATATTTTTATTACATAATTTTATTCCATACTTAATATCTTTATATAAATTATTATTTATCAAATTATTAAGAGAAATTGTTGCATTATTATTTGCCTTTACTTCAATAGGAATCAAAGAATTTTTATCCCTTACCATAAAGTCCATTTCTATTTTTTTGCTATCATCTTTATAAAAATATAAATTATATCCTTCTTTTACTAGCATATCACTTACTATATTTTCATATAAAGCACCTTTATAAGTATTCATATTTTCATTATTTCTTAAATCTTCTTGGACCTCTTCATCTAATGAACCAATTAATAATCCAGTATCTGCAAAATATAGTCTATAATTATCAGGATTGTAGTTTCCTTTTAATGGAAGAGATGCTTGCTCCATTGCATAAGAAATATTTACAATACCAGCATTTGAAAGCCATTCAACAACTCCCACATATTCTCTATTTCTCGCTCCATCTGCTATTTTTGATATTTGAAATTTTTTATTTTCATTACCTAAAAATACTGGTATTTTTCTATAGCAATTTAATATTTTTGTTTTATCTAATCCTCCTGCATATTTTGTTATATCTTCTTCATAATCTAACAAAATTTGCTGTTGCATTCTTAAAATCCCACTAAAATTCTTATTTTGAACAAATTGACTTACTATAGCTGGCATTCCTCCTACTATCATGTATTCCTTAAAATTAGAAATCATAACATCATATTGCATATTACTTAGCGGTTTTAAATCTAACATATGTTTATATAAATCGTAAATTTGCTCATTACTATATCCTTTAGCCCATAAGAATTCTTCAAAATCTAAAGATTTCATAATATAATCTTCTTTATTCCCAACACTATTTGATTCAATTTCTTTATAGTTAATCCCCATTAGAGAACCTGAACAAATAACATCATATCTACCATCTTCTCTAAAGGCCTTTAATGAAGTTGCCGTACTTACGCAGTCTTGCATTTCATCAAAAAATATTAATGTATTATGTTCGTTTAACTCAAGCTCTGGCATTTTTAGTGTTATGTTTTTTATTATATTGTCAACTTCAAATCCTTCTTCGAATATTGTTTTAAATTGTGGTTGAAGCGCAAAATTTATTTCAATAAAAGTTTTATAATTATTGTTCCCAAAATTTCTAATTGCATTTGTTTTTCCTATTTGCCTTGCACCTTTTACTATTAAAGGTAATTTTGAGCTACTATTTTTCCAATTGATAAGAAAATCATCAATTTTTCTTTTTAATCTCTCCATATTTTTACCTCCCAATAGTATTTTATCACATTTATAGATTGTTTTCAAGTATGTTTTATCACATTTTTAGAACATTTTTTAGTCTGTTATATCACATTTTTAGACATTTGATTACACATTATTAATAGATACATCTTCTTTTATTACAATACTTTCTTTTTTAACTCTTCTGTCAAAAAACTTCTGTATTTCCATAATAGGTACTGGCAAAATAGAAATCACTAAAGTAATACTCCATTGTAGTCCAGTTAATGGAACTAATTTAAATATTTCTGCTAATTGTGGTATCAAAACAACAATTACTTGAACAAAAATACCTAAAATAAAACTTCCAACTAAAAACTTATTCTCAAATAATCCGGTTTTAAATATAGATTTTTCACTTTTTACGTTAAAGCTGTGGACAAGTTCTAATATTCCAATTGATATAAAAGCCATTGTTCTTCCCACTTCTAATCCAAAATATTTATTTCCTATACTAAATGCAAGAAGTGTTAACATTCCTATCATAATACCTTCTACAATAATCTTATTCCATAATCCATCTGCAAAAATACTTTTTCTACTGTTTACCGGTTGTTTATTCATAATGTCCTTTTCTGCTGGCTCTAATCCTAAAGCTATTGCTGGTAATGAATCTGTAACTAGATTAACCCATAATAGTTGTATTGCAAGTAATGGTGATTTCAATCCTAGTAGTAATCCTACAAAAATTGTTACAATTTCTCCAATATTTGTTGCAATTAAGAAATGTATAGCTTTTTTAATATTTGCATAAATATTTCTTCCTTGTTTTACAGCTTCTACAATTGTCACAAAATTATCATCAGCTAGAATCATATCTGCTGCATTTTTAGCTACATCTGTACCGTTTTTCCCCATTGCTATTCCAATATCTGCATTCTTCAAAGCAGGACTGTCATTTACCCCATCACCAGTCATTGCAACAACTGCTCCTCTTTTTTGCCATGCTTTAACAATTCTAACCTTATGCTCTGGAGTTACTCTTGCAAATACAGAATAATCTTTGATCTTTTCTTCCAACTGCTTTTGGGACATTTTTTCTAATTCTTGTCCTGTCATTGCTTTATCATCTTTGCCTAAAATATTTAATTCTCTTGCAATTGCAGTTGCTGTTGCAATATGATCACCTGTTATCATTACTGTTTTTATTCCAGCTTTTTTGCAAGTTTTTACTGCTTCTTTTACCCCTTCTCTTGGAGGATCAATCATTCCTAGCAAGCCAACGAAAGTTAAGTCATTTTCAATTGTTGAAGTATCAATTCTATTTGGCAATACATCTACATCTTTATATGCAATTGCTATTACTCTTAAAGCTTTTTTTGCCATTTCTAAATTTTGATTTTGTATCCTTATTTTTGAAAACATATTATTTTCAATTTCTTTACTACATCTTTCTAATAATACATCTGGTGCTCCCTTTGTGATAATTCGATATTTATTTCCTAATTTGTGGATTGTTGTCATCATTTTTCTATTTGAATCAAATGGTATCTCATTAATTCTTGGCATTTCTTGATATAGAATATTTTTATTTTTTCCAGTTTCTAATGCGTAATTCACTAAAGCTGCTTCTGTTGGTTCTCCCTGTACAGTTGTTTTTCCATCTTCAATATTTACATCACAATCTGTGCACATACAACTTAGTTCCACTGCAAATTCTTGATTTTTACTGTTTATCTCTACAACTTTCATTTTATTTTGTGTCAAAGTTCCAGTTTTATCAGAACATATAACGTTACTACTACCTAGAGTTTCTACTGCTGGCAATTTACGAATAATACTATTCTTTTTAGCCATTTTAGTTACTCCAATTGATAACACTATTGTAACTATTGCTGGTAAACCTTCTGGAATTGCTGCAACTGCTAATCCTACTGCTGTCATAAACATTTCCATTGGTTCAATATTTTTGATAATACCAATTAGAAAAATTACAAAACAAATCGCTAAACATACTATTCCTAAGGTCTTTCCTACTTGTCCTAATTTCTTTTGAATTGGTGTTTCTGGAGCTTCATTTTCTATTATCATATTAGCAATTTGTCCAACTTTTGTGTTCATTCCAATATCTGTTACTATTGCCATTCCATGACCATTTACAATTATTGTAGACATATATGCCATATTTAATCTGTCACCTAGTGGAACATCTTTTTTACAAATCATTTCTGCGTCTTTTGTTACTGCTTCAGTTTCTCCTGTTAAACTTGACTCTTCTATTTTTAGATTATGGGCTTCTATTATCCTACTGTCTGCTGGAACATAGTTTCCTGCCTCTAATATTACAATATCGCCTGGAACTAAATCTTCTGCATTTATTTCTTCTGTTTTTCCTTCCCTTATTACTTTTGATTTTCTTGGAGTCATCTTTTGTAATGCTTCTATTGATTTTTCTGCTTTTGTTTCTTGTATTACTCCCATAATTGCATTTAATACTACTATTGCAATTATTATTATTGAATCAATATAGTCATTTTCTCCTTGCATATATGAGACTCCTGCAGATATTATTGATGCAATTATTAGTATAATTATCATGAAATCATTGAATTGTTTGATAAATCGTACCAAAATTGTTTCTTTTGGCTTTTCTTTTAGTTTGTTTTTTCCATATTCCTTCTGCCTATTTTCTACCTCCTGTTTGGCTAGTCCACCTCTTTTGTCTGTTTTTAGCTTTTGTAATACTTCTTCTTTCCTTAATGTTTCCCACATAATTTTCTCTCCTTTGTATTGGTTTGGTTTATTCAAATATATGTGGCAAAAAATTTTTTATGCGTAATACAATTTATAAATATCAAAAATTTATGTAATTCATATTATATATAGAGGAGGAAATATCATGTTATTTTTAGCCATTTCGAGTAGTATAGACTCTTTTGGAATTGGAATTACTTATGGTATAAGAAATACAAAAATTTCAAATTCAGCAAAACTAATTTTATTTGTCATTTCATTTATTGTATCATTTTTTGCTGTATACTTTGGTGACTTTTTAAAAGATTTATTGCCTGATAATATTGCAAATTACATAGGTTGTTGTTTACTAATTTTTCTTGGTGGATTTGTTTGTTTTCAGAGTTTTAAAAAAGATACTAAAAACCCAGTCTGTGATGAAGTATTTTCAGAACCAAAAATTTATCGTTTTTTTATTAAGTTTTTAGGAATTACTATACAAATTATAAAAGATCCAATTTCTTCTGATTTGGACAAATCAAATTTAATTGATGGAAAAGAGGCTTTATTTTTAGGTGTAGCTCTTTCTCTTGACAGTTTTGCAATTGGTATAAGTAGTGGGATTTTAGGAATTCACTCAATTATTTTTCCTTTAGTTGTTAGTGCTTTTCAATTGCTTTTTATTAGCTTGGGAAATTTGCTTGGATCTACTCTTAATCGTTTTAGCAAATTTCCCCAATCTATCTGGTCTATTATATCTGGGATTTTGTTGATAATTATTGGTATAGTTAAATTTTTTTAATTATACTAATTTTTTCACATCTTTTATTTTACAAATTCTTCTTTTTTTAACCCTGTTATTTTTGATATGAATTCTACATCTACTTTCTCCATCAACATCTTCTTAGCCACAGCCATTAAACTTTCTTTAGCACCTTCAATCCTACCTTCTTGTAGTATTTTTTTTCTTTCTCTTTCAGCATCTCTTCTTAATACTTCATGTACATGTGACATAATATCATCTCCCTTACTTTTATTTAATATTATTTCTTTTACTTTTTTTAATTTTCCTTCTTCTAGCTTATCTTCTAGTATGTATTCCACTTCTTCTGCAAACTCTTTGATTTCTTTTTCACTTTCTAAATTATCAGCAAATTTATCTATTGCTTCCATTATTTCTTCCGTTGTATTTAATTTTTCTATTACTGACATCCTTGCTATTGCTATTCCCCTTCTTATTGCTTCTTCCACATTTCTTATATCTACTAAATTATAACTTAAAAACAAACTACTTCCTTTATAATGTCTAAATTCCTCTTGTGTCTCTATTAAATCTTTTTTCGCTGTCCATCTTGCTCTTCCTGCATATATTACTATTGGTGCTATGGATAATCTTCACTCGTATAATACTGCAATACTTTTCCTCCTTTTTATTTTAATATTCTCGTACCGTGAAATCAATATTTATTTTACAGTAAATTATTCGTTTTAAATCTACTTTTCTTTGTCTTTCACCTCTTTTCGTTATTTTTCTCACTTTTTAATTTTTGGAAAATTCAGATTAAAAATTTGAATACAAATAAAAGATTCTGTATACGAATATATTACCATATTTTTCCATAAAGTACAATACTTTTTATTTATTTTTTTGAAATATTAAATATAATATTTTAGTACAATTGAATAAAATTAAAATTTTCCACACATAATAATATTATAAAAGATATTTTATGTATCCATATATAGTGTAATATGTATATTTTCGACATTTTTTGACATTTGAGATGATGTTTTCACATTTGTGGTCTATTGATATTTTTGTCATAAAATTAGAAAATATTTTATATATTTACAAATAGGATAATAAAGGAATGGTTAAAATGAAAAATGTAGATGCAAAAAAATTATTTAAAACATTAGGAAAAAATGTTAAGTATTACAGAAAATTGTATAACTTAAAAACTGGAAAAATGACACAAGAAAATCTAGCCGAAGCAGTTGACGTTTGTACAGCTCTTATAGGCAATTTAGAAAGTGAAAAAATAGAACAAGGTGTTAGTGTTATTACTTTAGTTAAATTAAGTAAAGCATTAGGTGTTTCTATAGATGACTTACTTAGTCCAACACATCCAAAAGACTAATTTTTAAATAATATTATAAATTTTTTTAATTAGCAAGTAGGAAATCTCAAACTTATCTTTGAGAAATACCTACTTGCTAATTTTTAATTTTTTGCTAATTTCATAGATAACAATTTTGAAATTCCACTTTCCTCCATAGTAACACCATAAACAGTATCAGCTGCCTCCATAGTGCCCTTTCTATGAGTAATAACAAGGAACTGAGTATCTTTAGAAAACTTCTTCAAATACTCTGCAAATCTATAAACATTAACATCATCTAAAGCCGCCTCAATCTCATCTAAAACACAGAAAGGTGCTGGATTAATTTTTAATATTGCAAACAATAAAGCAATTGCAGTAAATGCCTTTTCTCCACCTGATAATAACATCATATTTTGTAATTTCTTTCCTGGTGGTTGTACAGTTATTTCAATTCCACAATCCAAAATGTTTTCTTCATCTTCAAGTTTCAAAGATGCATTTCCTCCACCAAATAGCTCTTTAAATACTTCTGCAAAATTCTTGTTAATCAACTCAAATTGTTCTTTAAATTGTTGTTTCATAGTTGTTGTCATTTCTTGAATCATCTTTCTCAATTTTGCCATAGTATTTTCTAAGTCAACTCTTTGTTCACACATAAAGTCATATCTTTCTTTGGTATTTTTGTATTCTTCAATTGAATCTATATTAATACTTCCTAAATTACGTATATCTGACCTTAAATTATTTACCTTTTTCTGAGTCATTGCAACATTTTCAGGCTTTTTATACTCTTCAGTTATATTATTTGGTGTTAATTCATATTCTTCCCACATTTTGTTAATAATTGATTGTATATCTTCTTCTAATTTAGTCTTTTTCACATCAATTTTAACAATTTGAGATTTTAAATCTTCTATAACTTTGAACTTTTCAGTGATTTCATTTTCTTGATCTGATAATTTTTTATTTTTATCTTGTCTATCATTTTTTAACTCTTCTATTTTACTTCCACTATTTTTAACCTCTTCTTTGATGTTTTCAATTTTTTGTTTTGTTTCTTTTATAGTTTCTTGTAAATTAAAATTATCACTTTTTATTTGTTCAATTTGTAACTTTTTGTTTTCAATACTTTTTAAAGTATTCTCAATATCCATATTTATTCTTTCTTTCATTTCTTCAATAGAAGCTTCACTCTCATCAAAAGAAGATACAGATATTTTTAAATTTGTAATGTCGAAATTCAAGTCATCTACATATTTTTGATTATCTTTATTAAGTTCTGTAAATTCTGTAATAACTTTTGTTAATTCTTCATTTTGACTTGATAGTTCTTCAATTTTCTTTTCTATTTCTTGCTTTGTATTTTTAGCCTCTTCTTTTTGTTCTTCTAATTGCTGCCCTTCATCTTTCAATTTCTGTAATCTTTTTTCTAATTTTTCAATGTTCTCATCTATTGCCATAACTTTTTGTTTTTCTGTTGCATATGTTATATCAATTTCTTGCAATTCTTTTTCTAAACTTGTTGCCATTTCTATTGTGTTTTCAATTGAATTTTCAAATTCTTGTTTTTCTTGTTTTATTTTTTCTATTTTTTGTTTGATGTCTTTTATCTCTTTTGGCAATTTTTCAATTTCTTTTCCTCTACCTAAAATGTTTACAGTTTTCTTAGCAACAGAACCACCTGTAATTGCACCAGATGGATTTATCATATCTCCATCAAGTGTCATTATTCTAAATGTATATCCATTTTGTTTTGCAACTTTTATAGCATTATCCATATTATCAACAATTACAGTTCTACCTAGTAAACTTATAATTATTTGCTCATATTTTTTATCAAATTTTATTAAATCTGATGCAATTCCTATAACACCATTTTCTTTTCCTTTTATTTTATCTAGTTTTTTTCCTCTTACAGATGCAATTGGTAAAAATGATGCTCTTCCTAAGTTGTTTTTTCTTAAGTGTTCAACTAATCTTTTTGCATCTTGTTCAGTATCTGTTACAATGTTTTGTAAAGACATCCCTAAACTCATTTCGATTGCTGTTTGGTATTGTTCTGGAACATCTATTATATTTGCTAAAACTCCATGCATTCCTTTTCCAAGTTCTTTTACATTTTCACAATCTTTTAAAAGACTTTTAACACTTTTTACATATCCTTCTTTTTCTTTTTCAGTTTCAACTAAAAAACGTAATCTTGATTCTTTTATTCTCATTTCATTTTCTAGTTGATTAATTTGAGTATTGTAAGCTTTAATTTTTTGGTCAGAACTTTGTTTTCTTACATTAATTTCTTCCAATGACTTCAATATGTTATTTCTTTTGCTGTCTATTTCATAAAATCCTTTTGAAATATCTTCTTTTTGTAATCTAGTTGAATCAAGTTCAGAGATATAATTAGAAATTTCAGATTTTATTTGTCTTTGTCTTTTTTCGTCATTTTCAACATTGATATCTTGTTCATGACTTTGAGATTGCAATTCGTATTTTTTATCTGTATTCTCTTCTACTTGCTTTTTATAACCTTCAATTTCTAATTCTTTACTTGATAATTTCTTTGTTATTTCTTCTAATGCTTTTTCTTTTTCCGCTAACTCTTTTTCATATTTTTCTCTATTTTGTTTTAAGTTATCTCTTTTTTCTTCTTTTTGTTTTATTTCGTCTTCTAACTCTTTTTTTCTTATTTCTAATTCTTCTATCTCTTTTTCATATCTTTGTCTGTTTTCTTCATTATTATTTATTCTAGTATTTGCGACATTTATATCAGAATTTAGCATTTCTATTTCTTTTTGACTTTCAAACCCTATATTTGACATTTCTTCAATTTGGTTTGTAATTCTATCAACTTCTTCTTTCAAAGCCTCTTTCAATTGTTTTATTTTTTCTAACTTTTCTTCTTCTTCCCCACATTGAGTTGTGTATATTTCTTCATCTTTTACAATTTCTTCTAAACTTGTTTTATATTTTTCTATATTATACAGAAATAATCCTATTTCTATACTTTTTAATTCTTCTCTTAAACTCAAATACTTCTTTGCTTTTTCTGATTGAACTTTTAATGGCTCAATATTTGCTTCTATTTCTGCTAAAATATCATTGATACGTAACAAATTAAGTTTAGTATGTTCTAGTTTTTTCTCGCTTTCAGCTTTTCTAGTTCTAAATTTTACAATACCTGCTGCTTCTTCAAATATGTGTCTTCTATCTTCAGATTTATTACTCAAAATTTCATCAATTTTACCTTGTCCTATTATAGAATATCCATCTTTTCCTATTCCTGTATCCATGAATAATTCTAAAACATCTTTTAATCTACATGGTACTTTGTTAATATAATATCCAGTTTCTCCGCTTCTATATATTTTTCTTGTAACTGTTACTTCTGTATATTCTATTGGAAGTGCTCCATCAGTATTATCAAAAACTAATGATGCTTCAGCAAATCCTAAAGATTTTCTATTTTGAGTTCCTGCAAAAATAATATCTAAAGATTTTGTCCCTCTTAGGGATTTCATACTTTGCTCTCCAAGCACCCATCTTATACTATCTGAAATATTACTTTTTCCTGAACCATTTGGTCCTATTACTGCTGTTATTCCTGGCATAAATTCTAATACTGTTTTATCTGCAAAAGATTTGAATCCTTGTAATTCTAATCGTTTTAAATACATTTATTATCACCTTTTGTTTTTCTTTTCTAATATTATAAATATAACATTATCTTTTAGTTTTCTACCTGTTTAGTTTATACTATTTTACATAGAAAAGTCAACATTTTACTTCTTTAATTTTTCTTCTTTAGTTTCTCTACGAAGCGAAATCCATTTATATCTTCATATTTTTTTATTTGCTTTTCCTGACTTCTATCATTAGTTTCTTCATCCGATATATCTTCCTCCATAATCTCTTCTTCTGGTTGGTCTACAATAGTTTTAGCGATATTATATATTAATTTTAGCTTTTCTGGAGTACATCTCTCTAGTATCTCTTCAAAATCCTTATTTAAATAATTATTTGCTTCTGGAATTATACCAGTTAATAAATATTCTATAGATACATCCAACAATTGACTTATTTGAGCTAACCTTTTTAAATTAATAGGATATCCCTTTTCAAGTCTTGATACATATGTAACTGCTACATCAATTTCTTCTGCTAATCTCTCCTGTGTATATCCTTTGTTTTTTCTTGCTTCTTTTATTCTCTCTCCAATTAAGTTATAATCAATACCCATATTACCAACTCCTATTCTAGAGTAAATATATCATCATAAGTTTTTGTTGTCAATATATTTCATGAAATTAATGTGTAAAAATTTATTTTATAGTTTCTTCTTTTTCTCTTTGAAAAATAAAGACAAACTAGAAAACTTCTAATCTGTCTTTTTATCATATAATTTATTGCACTTGTTCTGCATATTTGTTATTTACAACCTTTTCATATGGTGCTTTTTCATCTAATTCACCAGCCATTGTCATGACCTCTTCTAATCTATTGTATGCTTCTTCTTTTAAAACTGGTGTTTCATTCCATGCATCTATGTCTTTATAACTTTGAACTGCATTAGCTAATTGCTCTATGTCTGTATCTGGGAAAAAACTTTGAATTACTTCTGCAATTTCCATACTTGTATGTTCTTTTACAAATTGCTGTCCTTTATATATTGCATTTGTAAATTTTTGAATTGTTTCTTCATTATTTTCTATATAACTTTTCTTAGCAAAATATGCTGTATATGGTATTTCTCCTGATTCAGCTCCAATTGATGCTACAACATAACCTTTTTTCTCTTGTTCTGTTAATGATGCTGTCGGTTCAAATAGTGTAACATAGTCTGCATCTCCACTTGCAAAAGCTCCTGCCATTAAGTCAAATTTGATACTATCATCTAATGTTAAATCTGTTTGAGGATTTATCCCATTTTTCTTAAGTACATATTCTAATGTCATGTATGGCACTCCACCTTTTCTTCCTGGGATTACTACTTTTCCTTTTAGGTCTTGCCAACTAAAATTGTCTGTATCTTCTTTAGCAACTAAAAATGATCCATCTCTTTTTGTCATCTGTGCAAATACTTGTGTATAATCTTCTTTTCCTTCATTGTATACGTATATTGATGCTTCTGGTCCTGCAAATCCTATATCACATTGCCCAGCTAAGACGGCTGTCATTACTGCATCTGCTCCTTGACCTGTTGATAGTTCTATCTCCATTCCGTTTTCTTCAAAATATCCATTGTTTATGGCTACATATTGTGGTGCATAAAATACTGAACGTGTTACTTCATTTACAGCTATTGTTTTTAGTTCTCCTTCATTATCACCTTTTTGTCTTGTTGCAATAAATATTCCTACTGCTAAAACCACGATTAAAACTATCACAATGATGTATATTATTCTTTTTTTACTCATTTCACACCTCCTTATCAAGACTTTCTTTTATATTTTATGTTCGTACTTAAGATGTGTGAATTGGTCAACATATATTAAATAAAATTTTACATAATTATCAAGTTTTGTATTTCGTTTATTGTCGCACTATCATTTAAATTTTTTTGTTTTTAATATAAACTTCTCTAATAGTAATACTGCTAAATACATCAAGCCTGCAACTACACCTAAAATAATTACACTAGCCATAACTAAATCTAATTTAAAAACTTGCCCACCATAAACTATTAAATAACCAAGACCTGCTTTTGATACCAAAAATTCACCTGAGATTACACCAACTAAAGATAATCCTATATTTACTTTTAATGAATTTATGAAAGTCGAAATATTTGCAGGTATAACTATTTTAGTAAGTATTTGAAATTTGCTTGCATTAAAAGTTTTTGCCATTTTAATTACTTCTCTATCAGTTTTCAAAAATCCATTCAAATTTTCAAGTATTGTTACAACTAATGAAATTGCAACTGCCATTACAATTATTGCTGGTGTTCCTGCACCTACCCAAATTATTATAACTGGTCCGTAATGCAACCTTTGGCAAACTATTTAAGACTACTAAATATGGCTCAAAAACTTTTGATAAGAAATCTGACCACCATAATAATATAGCAATCCCAATTCCTAATATAGTTCCAATTGAAAATCCAACAATTGTCTCATATACAGTTACCCAAATATGTTTCATTAGATCTTCTGAACCTAAATTTATTAATGTATTCCAAATTCTACTTGGCTGGCTCATCATAAAACTGTCTATTATTCCTTTATTAGCAAGTATTTCCCAGATTCCTAAAAAAGCAATTAAGATAAATATTTGAGTAAATAAAACAAGCACTTTATTTTTCTTTTTTCTTTTTATATATTCTTTTCTTTCTTTTGATTGTATAACTAATTGTTTATTCATCTACACCCAACTCCTTCCATAATTTATTAAAATATGTGCTGAATTTTGGGCTTTCTCTACAATTTATAGGATTCCTATTTTCAATTTCAAAATCTATCTTAATTATATCTTTTACAGTCCCCGGCCTTTTTGTTAAAACTAGTACTTTATCTGACATACTAATCGCTTCTGAAATATCATGTGTTACTATAATAGCTGTTATTCCCTCTTTTCTCAAAATATGATAAATATCATTTGTCACCATTATTCTTGTTTGATAATCTAATGCTGAAAAAGCTTCATCTAGTAGCAATATCTTAGGCTTTACTGCAAGTGTTCTAATTAAAGCAACTCTTTGCCTCATTCCTCCAGATAATTCTGATGGATATTTATCTTTGAAATCATATAAATTATATTTTTTTAACAAACTCTCTACATATTCTTTACTTTCATCATTTAATTTTCCTTTTACTTCTAATCCAAACACACAATTACTAAAGATTGTTCTCCATTCTAATAAACAATCTTTTTGTAGCATATATCCAATTTTATCTGATATTCCTTCTATTTTTTCTCCTTCTATGTAGATTTCTCCTGTTGTTTTTTTCTCAAGTCCTGCTATTATTGACAAAAGTGTTGACTTTCCACATCCACTTGGACCTATTATGCTGATAAATTCTCCTCGTTTTACTCTGAAATTGACATTATCTATTGCTAAGACTTCCCCTTTTTCACCTTGATATTTTTTACTAATCTCTTTTACTTCTAATATTTTTTCCATTGTTATCAACCAAACCTTTCTTACTGTATATTATGTAAAACAATATAAAAAGTTACCTTGTATTGAATTCAATTGTTCTATTTTTCAATACTTGGTAACTAAAATTTCGGAATAATTTTTTTGGATTCTAAGATTTATTTTGCTTCTAATTTTTTTAATTCTTCATTAGTAACATTAGTTATTTTTTTCATAACATCTTCGTCTAGTCCTAGCTTTAATATTTGGCTTGCAATATTTTGTATTGCTTCTCTTTTACCTCTTCTTGCTCCCTCTCTTTCACCTCTTTTTTCAAATTGCTTCATTCTTTTTCTATCACCAGCTTTGATTCTTTCTGCTAATGTTGCCATATTACCACCTACCTTTTCATTTATTAAATTTAATAATTCATTTTTCTCATCATATTCTAAAACATTTCCAAATAGATATACAATCATATCTGCTAATTTTTCTAGCCTTACTATATCATTTTCTATTTTTATTATGGATTTTACATTTTCTACAAATTCCTTCGTATTTTTTGATTTTTCTAATATCATGCCATATCCAAACATTGTATTTTTTTCTAGCAATTCTTCTATGTTATATTCATTCACATCAATAAAGTTATATCCAAAATCTATTCTATATTTTTCATATGTAGTTACTTTAACCTGTTGATATTTAATGTTTTTGGGAACATTCCACTTAACTTGTCCAGTATATATCACTATTGGCACTACTGTTGGATATTTAGATATTTTATTAATTTTCTTTCCTTTTTTCCATTCTTCCACAATATCCATACTATAATCTAATACCCTAAATGGAATGTTGTAGTCAACTGTTGATTGATGCTCTATTAAAAAATATAAATCCTTATCTTTCAATTTATATACTATATCTGCTTCTTGTGATTTAAATTTTTTAGTAACAAAACTATTTGTACACTTTTGCAAGTTTCTCGCTTCTACTTTCTCATTTGGTCTAAAAAACTGATTAACTAATCCTGCAACTTCCTTTTTATCTTTTAATATATCTTTTATTAGTTTATCATGTGATTTATCTATTCTTTCATTATTATTCTTTTTATTATTAACTTTTAAATTATACTTCACTCCATCTTCAGCTAAACCTGTTATATCTTCCCTTCTAAAATTATGGATACATCTTATATAATCACTATAAGTAAAAACTTTCAATCGCAATCCTCCTTTATTATACTTTTATTTTATTTATATGTCAATATGTATTTTAGGGTAAATTTATTGAAATTTTAGAATTTAAATTTTGAAAAAATTTTCTTGAAATAAACTCTTTTGATTTACGATAATATATTACCATAATTTGGAAATAATTGCAAGTATTTTTAAAAACTTTTTTGGGGACGTGCCAAATCGTTTCAAAATGATGTTAAAAGGGACAGACCTAAACTCAGAAAACAAATGTAAATTAAAAACATGCCAATATAAACATTTTTTTTATTCACGTTGGCATGTTTTTTGCTTGACAAAATTATTTAATTTATCATTCTACTAATTATCAAAATAACTACTAATTTCTTCTAATCCTTCAAAATCTTTTTGTCTAAATATATCATAAACGACAATTGATACTGAATTAGATAAGTTTAATGACCTTAGTGTTGGTCTCATTGGTATTCTTATTGTTTTATCAAGGTATTTTAATAATACATCTTCTGGTAAACCTTTTGTTTCTTTTCCGAATAAAACAAAAACTTCATCCATTTCTTTATAATTTGGCTCTGAATATACATGTTTTCCTTTTGTTGTAACAAAAAACATATTATTTTCTTCAGGTTTATACTTTTCTAAGAATGCTTTAAAACTATCATGTTCTTCTATATCTAATTTGTCCCAATAATCTAAACCTGCTCTTTTTACTGCTTTTTCTGAAATGCTAAATCCTAATGGATATACTAAGTGTAGTTTTGCTCCTATTGCTGCACATGTTCTTGCTATATTTCCAGTATTTTGTGGTATTTCTGGTTCTACTAATACTACGTTTAATTTCATTTTATCACATTTCCTTTCTAAGTCTAACAACTTTGATTTTATATTTAGGTTTGTCCCTTTTGTTTCATTTTGAAACGTTTTGACCCGTCCCCAACTGTCTCACATATTCATATAATATTATACCTGTTGCAACTGATGCATTTAAACTTTCTGTTTTTCCAAGCATTGGTATTTTTACCTTTTTATCTGCTAAATTTTGTATTTTTTCTGAAACACCATTTGCTTCATTTCCTATTACAATTACATCTTTTTTATATTCTACATCATAAATACTATTGTCTGTTTGTAATGATGTAATTACAATACTAAATTTATGTTTCTTAATTTCTTTTAAAGTTTTTTCTAAATCTTCACATTCTATTACTTTTACTCTAAAAATTGCTCCCATTGTTGAACGTACTACCTTTGGATTATAGCAATCTGCTGTGTCTTTTGATACTATTATTTGTGTTAGCCCAACACTATCAACAGTTCTAAGAATTGTTCCTAGATTTCCTGGGTCTTGTATTCCATCTAATGCAACAATTATATCCTGATTATAATCTATGTTTTGTTCATTACTTTCTTTTTGTATTATTGCTAATATTCCTTGTGGTGTTTTTACTTCAGTTATATATTCAAATATTTTTTTAGTTACATAGATACAATCATATTTCGCAATTTCATACATTAAGTCTTGTGAAATAACTTCTGTTCTTTCACATTCGTCGCATACTATTATTTGTTTTATTTTAGCTTTTTCTTGTATTGCTTCTTTTATAAGTTTTACTCCTTCAATTAGGTATTCTCCACTTATATCTCTTTCTTTTTTGTCTTTTAATTTTTTTATATGCTTAATCAATTCATTTTCTTTACTTGAAATTACTTGCATAAGTGCCTCCGTTTTATCTATAAATTTTAAGGTCCGTCCCCTAGTCCCTGTTTTTAGGGATTTTTAGGACCGTCCCTCAAATCCCTTCAAAAATTCTGTTGTGTCATTTAGTATCTGTCTTTCATTATCTGTTCCGATTTCTAAAGTAATCATTGGTTTTATTCCTGCTGAGAATTTAATTCTATTACCATATTTTTTTATCAGATTATTTATATCTATTTCAATTTTACTTGATTCAAATGTAAATACAACTGCTGTTTTTTTGCTCATTATTTTGCTAATATTTAAGTCCTTGGCTAGGTATTTAATACGTGCAATGTCTATTAAGTTTTCTAATTCTTCTGGCATATTTCCGAATCTATCTATTATTTCATCAATTACATTTTGTATGTCCTCTTCATTTTTACATAGTGCAATGTTTTGATATACTTCAATTTTTTGGTTAGAATCTTCAATATACGTTTCTGGAATATAGCTTGTTACATTTAAGTCGATTTGTATGTCTACTTCTGGTTTTACTTCTATTCCTTTCATTTCTTTTACTACTTCATCTAATAAGTTACAATATGTGTCATATCCAACTTGTTCTAGATGTCCTGATTGTATTTCTCCAAGCAGACTTCCTGCTCCACGTATTTCTAAGTCTCTCATAGCAATTTTAAATCCTGAACCAAATTCTGTGAATTCTTTAATTGCTTTTAACCTTTTATCTGCAACTTCTGATAGTAGTTTATCCCTTTTATATGTTATATATGCATATGCTTGCCTATCACTTCTTCCAACTCTTCCTCTTATTTGATACAATTGCGCTAATCCCATTCTGTCTGCATTTTCAACTATTATTGTATTTGCATTAGGTATATCTATTCCTGATTCTAATATTGTTGTACATACTAATACATTGCTTTTGCCCTCAATAAAGTCTTTCATTATTTCTTCAATTCTAGTACCAGTCATTTGTCCATGTGCATATGTTACATTTGCTTCTAGTACTAAGTTTGATATGTCTATTGCCTTTTTCTCTATTCCTTGTACATTATTGTATAAATAAAATACCTGTCCACCTCTTTCTAGTTCTTTTGTTATTACTTCTCTTATTACTTCTTGGTCATATTCTAATACATAAGTTTGAACTGGTTTCCTATTTTGTGGTGGCTCATATATTACTGACATGTCTCTTATTCCCACAATTGACATGTGCAATGTTCTTGGAATTGGAGTTGCTGTCATTGTTAATACATCTACATTCGTTTTATATTGTTTTATCTTTTCTTTATCTTTTACTCCAAAACGATGCTCTTCATCTATAATTAATAGTCCTAAATCTTTAAATTCAACATCTTTACTTAATATTCTATGTGTTCCAATAACAATATCAACTTCTCCTAATTTTAGTTTTTTTACAACTTCATCTTGATATTTCTTAGTTTTAAACCTGTTTAAAATCTCTACTCTTATTGGATAATCTTTCATTCTTTCTTTAAATTCTTGATACTGTTGGTCTGCTAGAACTGTTGTTGGTGCTAAATATGCTACTTGTTTTTGGTCCATTACTGCTTTAAATGCTGCTCTTATTGCTACTTCTGTTTTACCATATCCAACATCACCACATAAAAGTCTATCCATTGGTCTAGGACTTTCCATATCTTTTTTAACTTCTTCTATACATCTTAATTGGTCATCTGTTTCTTGATATGGAAATTTTGCTTCAAATTCTTTTTGCCATTCTGTATCTTTACTAAACTGGAATCCTTGTGATTTTTCTCTTTTTGCATATAATTCTATTAATTCTCTTGCTATTTCTCTTAAATTTTTCTTTACTCTTGCCTTAGTATTTTCCCATTCTTTACTTCCTAATCTATTTAATTTAGGATTTATTTTGTCTCCGCCAATGTATTTTCTAATTGAATCCATTTGATTTGTTGGAACATACAAAATATCATCATTTTGATATTTTATTTTTATATAGTCTTTTATTGTATTATCTGCTTTTATTGTATTTACACCAATATATATTCCTATACCATAAGTTCTGTGTACTACATAATCTCCAACTTTTAGGTCTGCAAATACTACTTTTTCTCCTTCTTTAAAGGCTTGATGCGTTACTTTTCTTTTTCGTTTTTCTCCATCTATTAATTCATTTGCTGAAATTACTATTTGGTTAGTATCTGCATTTTCAAATCCTGCAGATAGTTTTCCCAAACTTATTGTTACTATACTTTCTACATTTTTTACTATTATTGTTTGGTTTAGTTTTTCTTCATATTTGCATATTATTTCTTCTTGTTCTAATAATTTTTGAAGTTTCTTTGCTTTTTCTTTTGTTTCGACTAATACATATATTTTCTTTTTTAAACTTATCCATATTTTTATATCTTTGATAAATTGCTCTATTTCGCTTCTATAATAGTTTATTTCTCTATAATTAAACTTATATTTCTCAATATTTGATACATTTTCATTATCTTCTTTTTCTAAATATATTACTTGTTTTTCTTCTAGTTTTTGCTCAATATCCTCATAACTATTTAAACTCTCTAATGCTTGTGGTACGATTTTTTCTTTTTCTACTAATGCTTTTATTAAGTTTTCATTATCATTTATTATATTTTTTGTTCTTTGTTCTATTTTCCTTTTTTCATCTAATATTACACAATAGTTTTTATTTAGATACTCTAGTATTGTGGCTTGATTTTCATAAAAGCAATTAAAATATTTATCAATTTTGCTGATATAGTTTCCTGCTTTTATTTGTTCTATATCTTCTTCTAATATTTCTTTTGGATATTCTTTTCCTTCTAAATTTCTAATTTTTTTGCAGATTTCATCAATTGGTTTTTCTAAAATATATTCATGAGCTGGATATATTTTCGCTTTTTCTAAAGAGTTTATTGACCTTTGGCTTGTTATATTAAAGTTTCTAATTGAATCAACTTCATCTCCCCAAAATTCAACTCTTACTCCAACATTTTCTGTAACAGAAATATCTAATATTCCACCTCTAACACTAAATTGCCCTTTTCCTTCGATTAAGTCATATCTTGAATATCCTAACTTAACTAATCTTTGCTTTATCTCTTCTAAATTATATGTTTCTTCAATTTTAAATTCAATTTCATTTTTATACAATGTTTCTTTAGTTGGAATGTTTTGAATAACAGCTTCAATTGTTGTGACAACTATTAAATTTTTCTTTGAAATAATTTTATCTAATGTTTCTATTCTTTCATATGGCAAGTCTTTACTTTCCGCTATATAGTCATATGTAACTATTTCTTTTTTTGGAAATAATACTACTTTATCTGTGAAGTATTTAATATCTTCATATATTTTTTTTGCTTGTATTTCATTATATGTTATTATACAGATTGGTTTTTTATCAAATTCATTTATTCCACCTATTATTTGTAACATTCCCACGTCAGTTAAGCCCAATATTTGTATTGGACTTTTTTTGTTTTCTATTTGGTTGTTTAGGTCTATGAATTTTTGTGTTTTTCCTATTTCTCCTAATATGGTATTCATCTAGCTTCCCCTTAAAATATATAAATATATCATTTGTTCTATTTTTATATTTTATCACATTTTTTAGGAAAAATAAAGAAAAAATACACCTAAAGATATTTTTTTCTTTATTTGGTGTATTTATATTATATTACTTATTTTCGCTTACTTCTTGTTTTTTGTCTTTCTCATTCTCATTTTTATTAATTGATGCTAAAATGCTTGCACAATAAATGATAAAAATTACTCCTGCGATGAAATTTAAAATATTGAAGTTTATGATGTTTACTACTCCGGCTATCATTCCTATAATTGGGCCTGCTTTCTTTTTCTTTAGTGCTAGTATTATGTATGCAATTACAAGTCCTATCATTACTACTGCAATAAATGCTGTTATTAATTTTGTTAATTGGTCATATCCGTCTGGATTTATTCCTACAACATTTATTAATGCTAGTGCTTGTAGTATTAATAGTATTGCTCCCCATATTACTACCACTGATTTGTATTTTTTCTCGTCCATTTGTATTCCCCCTATCTTTGGTATATTTTTATATCTTTTTTTTACCACATTTTTATTTATAAGTCAATTGAATTTGCATCTTTTTATGGTAAAATTGTATATTTTATTGCTACCGGCTATATGATTTCTAACTCACAAATAAACAATAGATATAAAAGAAGCATTATGAAGATATTGAATTTTATAAAGTCATTGCTTTTTAACTAAAAATATGATAAATTATTAACATAAATTCAGCTAATTTGCTGTCAAACTTTTTTATCTCCTTCCGGAGTTAACACACAAACAAGTAAACATCAAAATAAGTATTAAAGGAGGAATTTAATGGAGGAATATGATTTTGTAATATCGTTTAAAGTTTTTATGAATTGTGATAATTCATAAACTTGTTAGTTAAGAGGTGATTAAACAAAACTCAAGAAATTTTAGCGAAAGTAACTTGTAAACACTCATTTAAAGGAGGACAACATGAAATTAAAACGGGAAGACAGAAACTTACTACATGAATTTTTTGGTGATCAATCAGATTGGATGAGATCAAATAGCTTGTTGAATTTTGAAAATCTGAATGAGTTTAAAAAACGATTCTTGGATTTTAAAAAATCTAAAGCTTGTGAAGAAAATTTGGCTTGCAAATTATTCGAACTCACATTGCAGATGGAATTGTTAAAATGTGAAGAGAGGAAATTAATATCAGAATACAACGCAAACCAAAAAACATTGAAAAGAGTAAAGCTAAATTATATTCCTGTAGTAGAACCTGCAACTGATAACCCTACAATTTTATTATGGGTAAATGAGGCAAAAATTACTCTTGTAGTTCCTGCAAGTCATATGAATACATTAGATAGGTCTATTGAACAAAAATTGAAACAGAATGCATCAGAAAGACGAGCAAGCTATGAGGAAGCAAAACGCTAAACAACTATTCCACATTATTAAGGGCCTGAATTAGGCCCTTTTTTAGATAATGAAATTCTTGTATTCTTTAATATTAAGGGTTATTTATATTAAAATAACTTGAGATACTCTAATATAAAGTAGTGTGTCACTTTTATTACACAATAGTTAATTTCAATGAATATATCTTGAAATCATTGCATTTAAGCTAAAAACGTGATATATTATAAACATAATTTTAGCTAGTTTGCTAATTATATTTTTATAATCTCCTTATGGAGTGGACATAGATAACCAGTGTACAACAAATAAATTTATTTAAGGAGGTAATTATGAGCAAGAAGTACAATAATTTTATGCACAAGTTTCTGATGTATATGGGACTAGTAATGTTATATATTACAGTAGTTTATATTGTACCAAATGATTTAAATCATCCATTTGGTACAGGTACAATAATAGCTTTTAGCATTGCATATATCCTATTTGCATGGTGGTATTTTAATAATACTTTTAAAAATAACTCGCAAACTGATTAGTTAAGGAGGTTCTATTATGGCTCAACTAAAAAAGGAATTTTTTGAACGGCAATTTAAGAATGGAGATTACTCACCATTAATTTGTTTAATTATCCATGAAAAATCTCAAAAAGGTAAATTTTCTTATGAAGAAATTTATAACGAGATTGCAGAAAAATTTGTAACATTAAATACGGAAATGCCAATAAGAGCTTTAACTCAATTAAGAGAATGTTTAGATAATTTTATATCTAATGGATATTTAAACGAATGTGTCGGTGTGTATTATCCAACCGGAAAGAAAAAATTCATAAAACAAAAAGTTGTTGTTGAGTAAATTTTGTATCGATAGAGTATGAGAATATCATTTTCTATCGATATATTAATTTGAATGCAGTAATACAAATATTAATTATTTTCTAAATTTTTAATTTTTTCTTTTAGTTCTTTTTCTAAATTAGATTCTTTAGACATTTACAATAACGAATAACATGCATTTAATAAAAATTTTTTATCTATATCATCATTTGGTACTTTATTCATTATATCTAACATCATTTTTCTATAATATTCTTTCTTATCTATATAGCAATTATTTTTTGAACATTCTTCTTCTGTCAATACTATATATGTTTGACCATTTTTTATATTTTCCTTTTTGGCAAATCTCAAACATTTTTCTTTTTTACTACATTTTTCATTACTACAATAACTAAAAGAATTATCTAACATTCTATTCATTCCTTTTATATATAAATTTACAAAATTTTTTAAGAATTGTCATTTGACAAAAGTAAAAAATGTGTGTATAATAATTATAGGAAATGGAGAAACCACAAAGTGGTTCGCCAGAAATATGTATTTAAAAAACACACCTAACTGGGCAAAGTTACAGATGTGTTTTTTTATTGGTTTTATTGTTTGCTAATAATTACAACTAATGCTATAACTAAGGCAAACGTAATGATAGTTACTGATACCAGACCAGCAAAAAGTAGTTTTATTATTAACAATAATGCTTTTATTTCTACCATACGCCTCACCTCCTTGTTGGAGGCAAACCACATCTGCTTATAACGCTGCCAAATTGCGAAGCAATTTGTGTATTATTCAGGTAAGCGTTATATCTAGATATTCTCATTTCCTATGTTATATACTATACAATAATTTTGGCTAAAAAACAAGCGAACACTTAGAAAAATAAAATGGAAAACAGTGTTAATAACATTCTTGGTGGGATTATTGCTATCAGCAATATGGTTTCTAACTCAAAAGTAAATAATAGACCTAAAAGAAAAATTAGAAGATATAAAACTTTATCTAAACAAGATATGAAAGAATATGCAATGAAGAGAGCTGAAATTTAAGTTTCGGTTTTTTGCCAAAATAATTTTATTAAAACGACTCAATTGGTAAAATATGTATATAACTAAATACA
>CALXFF010000006.1 GCA_944387525.1 uncultured Clostridia bacterium
AGGCCCGTTGGTCAAGCGGTTAAGACGCCACCCTCTCAAGGTGGAATCATGGGTTCGATTCCCGTACGGGTCACCAAATATATTATGAAATAAAATTAAAAGGGAGTAGCTTTAAATTACTAATCAACAGTCGCGATATTTAAATAGTATCTGGTTAGTAAGCTGATAAATAGTAAGCAAGACTTTTAAAAGGAAACACAAATCAAAATTTGTAAAACCTTTTAAAAGTCTCTTTTAATTTTCTAGAAAACATATTTCTAGAATAAGAAAAACTACTTTAATATAATTTAAAAAATTATATTAAGTAAGGTTATAGAAAATCAGTATTTTCTATAACAAAGGAAAAATTAAAAAATGAAGAAAAACAAAGATATAATAATATTATTTACAAAATTGTTTAAAATATACAATATATAAATAAGGAGTTGATGAAAATTGCAAAAAAGCAATTGGTTTCAAAAGGATGTAGAAGAAGTAGAAAAAGAACTACAAACAAATCTGGAGAAAGGACTAACAACTGAAGAAGTCACAAAAAGAAGAGAAAAATATGGGCTAAATGAATTAAAATCCAAAAAGAAAAAAAGTTTATTTCAAAAATTTTTAGACCAATTTAAAGATTTCTCAATAATTGTATTAATTATTGCAGCAATAGTATCTGGTGTTGTTGGAGTTGCAGAAGGAGAAGGGATAACAGACACAATAATAATATTAATAGTTGTTGTTGTAAATGCAATTATAGGAGTAACTCAAGAATCAAAGGCAGAGAAATCATTAGAGGCACTTCAAAAATTAACAGATCATGCATCAAAAGTAATTAGAAATGGTGAAGTAACAGTAGTTCCTGCAAAAGAACTAGTACCAGGAGATATAGTAGTATTAGATACTGGTGACTATATTCCAGCAGATTTAAGAATTATTGAAGCAGTAAATTTAAAATCACAAGAATCATCATTAACAGGAGAGTCAGTACCAGTTGAAAAAATGACAGAAAAGATAGAAGATGAAGAAACAAGTTTAGGAGATAGACTAAATATGTTATTTTCATCAAGTTTAGTGACATATGGTAGAGGAAAAGGAATAGTAGTTGAAACAGGAATGACAACAGAAGTTGGAAAAATAGCTGGTATGATTAATCAAGCAGATGAACAAACTACACCTCTTCAAGATAAATTAAATAAATTAGGAAAAACACTAGGAATTGCAGCATTGGTAATTTGTGTATTTATATTTATAGTTGGTTTAATACAAGGAAAAGAACCAATCCATATGTTTATGACAGCAGTATCTCTTGCAGTTGCAGCAATACCAGAAGGACTAGTTGCGGTATCTACAATAGTACTTGCAATTGGCGTTCAAAAAATGGTTAAAAGAAATGCAATTGTTAAAAGACTTCCAGCAGTTGAAACTTTAGGAAGTGCAACAGTAATTTGTTCAGATAAAACAGGAACATTAACACAAAACAAGATGACAGTAGAAAAAATCTTTATAAATTTAGAAACAAAAGATTTAGAAGAATATAAAAATAATATTACTGAAGACATCAAGAAATTAGTATATGTAAATATGTTCTGTAATGATACTAAAATTTCAAAAGATGGAACACTAACAGGAGATCCAACAGAAACAGCTTTAGTAGATATGGCATTTAGATTAGATTTTGATCCAAGTATATATGATCAAATGCCACGTGTAGAGGAAATACCATTTGATTCAGATAGAAAATTAATGACAACTGTAAATAAAGTAAATGGAAAATATGTTGTATTTACAAAAGGTGGAGTAGATGAATTATTAAATAGATGTAATAGTTATCTACTAAATGGAGAAATAAAACAAGACTTAGAAAATTATACAAAAACAATAAGAGAAAATAACGAGAACATGGCAAAAGAAGCTTTAAGAGTCCTTGCTGGAGCATATAAAGAAATTGACCATGAACCATCAAAAGAAGAGATGGAAAAAATAGAAAATGATTTAACATTTATCGGAATGGTGGGAATGATTGACCCTCCAAGAGAAGAGGCTAAAAAAGCAGTAGAAAAATGTAAAACAGCAGGAATCAAAACAGTAATGATAACAGGAGACCATAAAATCACAGCAACAGCAATAGCTAAAAAATTAGGAATATTAGAAAACGAAGATGAAGCAATAACAGGTACAGAACTGGAAAAAATGTCAGATGAAGATTTAGAGAAAAATGTAAGACATTATTCAGTATATGCTAGAGTTTCACCAGAACATAAAGTAAGAATAGTAAAAGCATGGCAAAAAAATGGTGAAATAGTTGCTATGACAGGTGACGGAGTAAATGATAGCCCAGCATTAAAAACATCAGATATAGGATGTGCAATGGGAATTGTAGGAACAGATGTTGCAAAAGAAGCTGCAGATGTAATATTAACAGATGATAACTTTGCAACAATTGTATCAGCAGTAGAAGAAGGTAGACGTATCTATGATAATATTTTAAAAGTAATTCAATTCTTATTATCAAGTAATGTTGGAGAAATAGTAGTACTATTTTTAGCAACACTATGTACACCATTATTTGCAAATTGGTTTGGAATAACAGATATAGCACATTTAGAAATTTTATTACCAATACACATATTGTGGATAAACTTAGTAACAGACTCTTTACCTGCATTAGCATTAGCATTTGACCCAGCAAATAAAGACATAATGAATAGAAAACCAAATAAGCCAGGAAAAGGAGTATTTACAAAAGGAATGACATGGAGAGTAATCTATCAAGGAATAATGATAGGATTATTAACACTTGGAGCATTTATGATAGGACTTGCAACAACTACAGAACCAATTGATGGATTAACATTAGACGAATCAAAAATAGAAGTAGGACAAACAATGGCATTTGTAACACTTGCACTATCAGAATTAGTACATGTATTTAATGTAAGAAATAATAAAGTATCAGTATTTAAAACTGGAATAAAAGGAAATAGTAAACTAATATGGGCAACACTTGCGTCAGCTGCTTTAATGTTAGTAATATTATTTATACCAGCATTAAGAAATATCTTCAGTATACCAATATTGCCAACAGAAAATATTATTGAATTAATTGGATTAATCATAGCGCCATTAATAATAGTTGAATTATTTAAGTTATTTAAAATTAACACAGCTAAAGATGAATAGGGATTTGGGGACGGTCCTAAAAATCCCTAAAAGCAGGGATTTAGGGACGGACCTGAAAAAGAAAATTTTGATATAGAAGATGGGACGAATTTATAAAATATGATATAATACAAAACAGGAGGAAAAAATGAATATTGAAGAATTAACAAAAAAGACAGTTGAAATAAGAAAAGGCATCATAGAAGCGGTATATCATGCACAGTCAGGGCATCCAGGAGGTTCACTTTCAGTGGCAGATATTTTAACCGTATTATATTTTAATGAAATGAATATAAAACCAGAAGATCCAAACTGGGAAGATAGAGATAGACTAGTACTATCAAAAGGACATTGTTCGCCAGCATTATATAGTTGTCTTGCAAATAAAGGATATTTTCCAGTAGAAGATTTAAAAACATTTAGAAAAATAGATAGCTATTTACAAGGGCATCCTGATAGAAATAAAGTACCTGGAGTAGATATGACAACAGGTTCGTTAGGACAAGGACTGTCAGCAGCAAATGGAATGGCCATAGCTGGAAAAATGGACCAAAAAGATTATAGAGTATATTGTATCTTAGGAGACGGAGAAATAGAAGAAGGACAAATATGGGAAGCAGCAATGACATCTAGCAAATACAAATTAGATAATTTATGTGTAATAGTAGATAATAACAATTTACAAATAGATGGAACAATAAAAGAAGTAATGAGTCCATATCCAATAGACGAAAAATTCAGAAGTTTTGGATTTGAAATAATAAAAATAGACGGGCATGACATAGAAGAAATAATAAAAGCATTTGAAGTAGCAAAAAATATAAAAGACAAACCAACATGTATAATTGCAAAAACAATAAAAGGAAAAGGAATAAGCTATATGGAAAATCAAGTTGGATGGCATGGAAAAGCACCAAATGAAGAACAATACAAAGAAGCGATGGCTAATTTGGTTAGTTTGGGGACAGGTTTGGAGTGACCATTTTTGGATAATTTAGGGACGGCACTAACTACCGTTCATGCTAGGATAATACAGCAAAATAATCTAAAATTCGTAATTTAAGCAACTCAATAAAATTTCAAAAAGAAGAAAGGAGAAAAAAACTTATGAAAAAAGCAACAAGACAAAGCTATGGAGAGGCTTTGCTAGAGTTAGGAAAAGAAAATAAAGATGTTGTAGTTCTTGATGCAGATTTAGCAGGAGCTACAAAAACAGAACTATTTGCAAAAGAATTTCCAGATAGATTTTTTGATATTGGTATTGCAGAAGCAGATATGATGGGAACTGCTGCTGGACTTGCAACTTGTGGGAAAATTCCATATGTAAGTACATTTGCAATGTTTGCAGCAGGAAGAAGTTATGACCAAGTAAGAAATAGTATTTGTTATCCAAATCTAAATGTAAAGATTTGTGCAACACATGCAGGAATAACAGTAGGAGAAGATGGAGCAACACATCAAATGATTGAAGATTTATCTTTAATGAGAACTATACCAAATATGACAGTTTTGTCTCCGTCAGATGATGCCCAAACTCAATGGATAATTAAAGAAATCAGTAAAATAAATGGTCCAGCATATGTCAGACTAGCAAGACTTGCAACAGAAGAAATTTATGATGAAAATCAAAAGTTTGAAATAGGAAAAGCTGTGCAACATGGTGATGGAACAGATGGAACAATTTTTGCAACAGGAGTTACTGTGCAAGAAGCTCTAAAAGCTCAAAAATTATTACAAGAAAAAGAGATAAATGTTAGAGTTGTTGATATGTTTTCAATAAAACCGATAGATAAAGAGATGATTATTAAATGTGCAACAGAAACTAAAAAACTAGTTTCAATTGAGGACCATAATGTTATTGGGGGATTAGGCTCTGCAATTTCAGAAGTATTAACAGATGAATATCCAACAAAGTTAATAAGATTAGGAATTAAAGATACTTTTGGCAGGTCAGGAAAAGCAGAGGAGTTGATGAAAATTTATGGTATAGTATCTGACAACATTATTGAAAAATTTTAAAAAACAATTTATTATGGTGCTAAAAAATTTTTATACTATAATTAATAATTCAAATGTGAATTTTTTGTGAAATTTCAAAAAGAGAGAAAAAAAGAGATAAACGATAGAAAATGTAAAAAAACTAACATTTTCTATCATTTTTTTGCCAAAAAAGTATTGCAAAAAATAAACTTTATTGGTATTATAAGATAGAATAGAAAATTATGCTGAAAAAGGAAAAATAAAAACATCTAAAAAGGTTAGAACATAAGCAAAAACAAGCTATTTATATAAGATAGGAGAGAGTTACAAAATGATAGAATTTAGAAATGTAACAAAGACTTATGACACAGGAACAAAAGCAATAAAAGGAGCAAACTTTGTTATAGATAAAGGAGAATTTGCGTTTTTAGTAGGATCATCAGGAAGTGGAAAATCAACACTAATAAAATTAATACTAAAAGAAGAAGAACCAACATCAGGAAGAATAATAATAAACGGAAAAGACACAACATTTTTAAAACCAAACCGTATACCATATTTAAGAAGAAGTATGGGAGTTGTATTCCAAGATTTCAGACTTTTACAAGACAAAACAGTATATGATAATGTTGCATATGCAATGTACATAGTAAGAGCAACACCAAGACACATAAGAAGACAAGTTCCAATGGTACTTTCATTAGTAGGATTAAGTGGAAAAGCAAAAATGTACCCTCATGAATTATCAGGAGGAGAGCAACAAAGGGTAGCTTTAGCAAGGGCATTGGTAAACAATCCATCTATGTTAATTGCAGATGAGCCAACAGGAAACCTTGACCCAGACACTGCATGGGATATCATGAATCTATTGAATGATATCAATATGAGAGGAACAACAGTAGTTGTAGCAACACATGCTAAAGACATAGTTGACAAGATGAAAAAGAGAGTTATCCATATACGTAAAGGCGAAATAATAAGAGATGATAAAAAAGGTGGGTATGATTGTGAAATATAATATATTTGGATATTTAATTGGAGAAGGATTTAGTAATGTATTTAAAAACAAAAAATCTACTGGAGCTTCTCTTATGATAATGTGTGCAACAATGATTATATTTGGAATCTTCTTAATATTAGGAGAAAACATCAATCATTTTGTATCACAAGTAGAGTCTGCACAAGGAATACAAGTATTTATAAATAATGACACAACACAAGAACAGATAGATGAAATAGGAGATAAGATAAGACAGATAAATGGAGTAAGTACTGTAGAATATGTTTCAAAAGAAGATGCATTAGAAATAATGAGAGAAAGATTTAAAGACAATCCAGAAGCATTAGAAGGATATGATGAAGAACATAACATATTCCCAGCATCATATGTTGTTACTTTATCTGACTTAACATTAAGCAAAGAAGTGCAAGACCAAATTCTAACTTTTGACCATATCAAAAATATTGAAAGTAGAGACCAAACAGTAGATACATTAATTAATTTAGCAAATGGAATAAAAATTGTAACAGGAGTAATTTTAGTACTACTAATAATTATATCAGTATTTATTATTGCAAACACAATAAAACTAACAGTTCATGCAAGAAGAAAAGAAATTTCTATTATGAAATATGTTGGAGCAACAAATGGATTTATTAGATGGCCATTTATAGTTGAAGGTATGATAATAGGAATATTTGCAAGCATAATATCAATTGTAATTGTAGGACTAGCATATAACTTCATAGCTGATAGCCTAATGAATTCAGAATTTATGCAATTAATCAATATGAGTTTGGTAACATTCTCAGACATGTTTAATTCAATAATACTTGTATATATGTTATTAGGAATAGGTATAGGAGCAGTAGGAAGTGTAATTTCTATGAGAAAATATTTAAAAGTGTAAAGGAGAAAACTATGCGTAAGATTTTATGTATCGTTTTAGCTTTTGTGATTTGTAGTTTAAATATATTTTCTTATGTATATGCAGAAGAAAATACAACAAACACACAAGACACTAATAACACTAATAATCAAGCAACAGACTTACAAACTAAGCAACAAGAATTACAAAATCAAATAAATGAAGCAACAGGACAGCTAGAAGATGTACAAAGTGATTTATCAGATAATTTACAACAAGTACAAAAGCTAGATGAAAGAATAGAAAGCTCACAAACAGAGCTTGATGAATTAAATACACAAATAAATGAATTGCAAACATCTATTGATGAAATATCAACTAAATTAGAAAAAGAAGAAGAAACATATAATAATCAAAAAAATCTTTTAGATAAAAGATTAGTTGCAATGTATGAAGAAGGAGAGACAAGCTATTTAGATGTAATTCTAAGCTCAAGTAGCTTAGCAGAATTTTTATCAAATTATGCTTATCTTTCAGAAATTGCAAAATACGAAAACGAATTATTAACAGATATACAATCTAGAAAAAAAGAAATTGAGCTAGAAAAAGAAAAATTAAGTAATAATCAAGAACAATTAGCAACAATAAAGGCAAATCAGACAAAAACAGCTAGAATCTTAGAAAACACAAAAACAGTTAGAGAAAACTTTATAGCCAAACTATCAGATGAAGAAAAAAATATACAATCACAAATAGATGAATATAACAGACAATTTGCAGAAGTAAACGCAGAAATATTAGCATTAGCAATGGAAGGACTAGATACACAATATATAGGAGGAGTGTTTGCTTGGCCAACACCAGGATATACAAGAATAACATCAAAATATGGAATGAGAACACATCCTATAACAGGTGTATACAAACTACATACAGGTGTTGATATAGGAGCACCAATGGGTGCAAGTTTTGTAGCTGCTAATGACGGAATTGTTGTAAAAGCAGGATACAACGGAGCATATGGAAACATGGTAATTATAGACCATGGTGGAGGAATCCAAACACTATATGCACATGGCTCTGAAATAATGGTAAATGTAGGAGACGTTGTAAAAAAAGGAGAAACCGTTGTATTAAAAGTAGGGTCAACAGGATATTCGACAGGTGCACATGCTCATTTTGAAGTAAGAATAAATGGAAAAGTAACAGACCCTATGCCATACATAACAAATGGAGTAGTACCATCAAACCCAGAGTTAGATACGCAAAATACTACACAAGAGGATTCACAGACTAATTAAACACAAAAAGAAATACAACTTAGAAAAAATTAAAATAAAAAAACAGGAGAAGATGTTATGAAAAAAATAATTTTAAAAACATTTGGAATACTTTTAGTAGCGATACTTTTACTACAAATACCAGTAACAATGGCAGCTGATAGCGTGAACGACTTAAAAAATCAACAAGAAGAAAATGAAGACAAAATAGAAGAAAATAAACAGAAAAAAGAAGAAATAACAGCAGAAAAAAATCAAACTATTTCTGAAGTAGAAGATATCACAACACAAATAGAAGACTATGAAAATCAAATTAGTGAATTAAACACAAAGATATCTGAATTAAACACTAAAATAGAAGAATCAGAGAAAAAAATAGAAGAAGCACAAGCTCAATATGATGAGCAAAAAGAATTATTAGACACAAGACTTGTTGTTGCATATGAGCAAGGAGAAACTTCATATTTAGATGTATTATTATCATCTGAAAATATAGTTGATTTTATATCTAATTATTTCTATATATCAGAACTTGCAACAAGTGATACAGAGCTAATGGATAGCTTGCAAAAAGAAAAAGAAGAAATTGAAAAAGCAAAAACTGATTTAGAAAATAGTAAAAGAGAATTAGATACATCAAAAGCAGAAAAACAAAGTATAACAACACAATTAGAGCAAACAAAATCAGAGAAAAATGCAAAAGTTTCTCAATTAACTCAAGATGAGCAAACTATTCAAGCACAAATTGATGAGTTAGCAGAAGCAAATAAATCATTAGATGCTCAAATTTTGAAAAAACAAAAAGAAATAGAAGAACAATTGAAAAAACAACAACAACAAAAACCATCAGGAGGTTCTTCTAACGGAGGAACTTCAACTGGAGGAGGAGCAGTAAGTTCATCAGGATTTATTTATCCAGTACCAAGTGGATATACAAGAATTACAACAGGTGTAACTTATTCTAGTGGGCAATATCATGGTGCAGTAGATTTTGGAAGTGGAGGAATAAATGGACAACCAGTTTATGCAGTAGCAGATGGAATAGTAGTAACAGCACAAAACTTAACATCAAGTTATGGAACATATGTAATTATTGCACATTATAATGGATTATACACATTATATGCACATGGACAAAGGGGTTCTCTAAGAGTATCAGAAGGACAATCAGTATCTCAAGGACAACAAATAATGAATGTTGGAAGTACAGGAAACTCAACAGGACCACACTTACATTTTGAAGTAAGAACAAGTCCAGGAACATACAGTTGTAGACAAAACCCAATGAAATATTTGCCTTAATAAATTAGAATATATCTAAATTAATTACATACTATTTAAAAGAAAAGGTAAAATAGGGGACGGATTTTATTCCGTCCATTGTAATTAAATAGGCATTCTTTGAAAGGAAGGATTTTGACATGGAAGACAATAAAAACAATGGCTACAAAGTAGTAACACAAAAGAAAGAAAGAAGTAGAACATATAAAATAGTAATGCTAGTAATCTTAGTAGCATTTGTAACATTTTTATTAACATCTCTTGGAATGTATCAATATTTTTCTAATGGCTCTGTGTTAGCAAAAACAAGCCTATTTTCAACATCTGATACTGATAAAATAGCAAATACATTAGAAAAATATAGAGATATAATTGATAAATATTATTTAGGAGAAGTAGATGAAGAAAAACTAAAAGAAGGAGCAATAAAAGGATACATTGATGGTTTAGATGACCCATATACTGAATATATTTCAAAAGATGATATGCAAGACTATTTAGATGATACTATGGGGAATTTTGTTGGAATAGGAATATATATGGTTAAAGATACAGAAAATAACAGAATAATGGTCTTATCACCAATAAAAAATAGCCCAGCTGAAAAAGCAGGAATATTACCAGGAGATTATATAACAGCAGTAGATGGAAAATCATATACAGGAGACGACTTCCAAACTATTTCAAATGAAATAAAAGGAGAAGAAGGAACAACTGTAAAATTAGAAATACTAAGAGGAGAGGAAACTCTAACATTTGAAATAACAAGAGAAAATATAACAGTAAATCCAGTAGAAGGAGAAGTTTTAGAAAACAACATAGGATATATAGAATTTTCATCATTTGATGATGGAACAGCTGAGCAATTTAAAGCAAAATTCGAAGAATTACAAAATCAAGGAATAACATCATTAATAATTGATTTAAGAAATAATGGTGGAGGAATTGTAGATGAAGCTTTAGAAATTGCAGGATATATTGCAGATAAAAATTCTGTTTTACTATATGAGGTAGACAAAGATAATAATGAAGAAGTAGAAAAATCAAAAAATGATCCAATAATAAATATGCCAGTTATAATTTTAACAAATGAAAATACAGCAAGTTCATCAGAAATACTTTCAGGAGCTTTAAAAGATTTAGGAAAAGCAAAAATTGTAGGAACTAAAACTTATGGAAAAGGTGTAATACAAGAAGTTTTAACATTGGCAGATGGAAGTGGATTAAAAATCACAACAGAAAAATATTTGACACCAAACAAAACAGAAATAAATGGAATAGGAATAGAACCAGACGAAACAGTAGAATTACCAGACACAGTAGAAAATGTATTAAATGTAGATAGAAGTCAAGATACACAATTGCAAAAGGCTATCGAAATGCTAAAATAAAGTAGTAAGAAGGGGAAAAGTTATGAATTTACCAAACAAATTAACTATATTTAGAATGATATTAGTACCAATTATGGTTATAATCCCTTTTTTAGGAATAAAAACTGAAGTTTTGGGAATACCATTAACATATATAATAATTGATTTTATTTTTATAATAGCATCTATAACAGATAAACTAGATGGATATTTAGCAAGGAAAAACAATCAAGTAACGACATTTGGTAAATTTCTTGATCCATTAGCTGATAAAATATTAGTACTTGCAGCAATGATGATGCTAGTAGAGATGGCAAAACTGCCAGCTTGGATTCCAATCATAGTTTTAGCAAGAGAATTTATAGTTTCAGGATATAGATTAGTTGCTGTGGAAAAAGGCGGAAAAGTAATTGCTGCATCAAAATGGGGAAAATTGAAAACTGTTACTCAAATGATTGCAATTATTTTAGCATTCTTAGACCTACATGCTTTTGGAGAATGTTTTTCAGGTACATTACAAGGTGGGGATTTTGTACTAAACTTTGTTGTTACAATAATGATGATAATACAGGTTATAGCTACAATTTTCTCCGGAGTTGATTATCTAAAAGGGGCTAAAGAATTAATAAAATAGAATGTAAATTAAAAAAAGTTGGAATTTGCTTGACAAATTTCAATTTTTGCCGTAATATATTAAAAGTCAATTTGAAAGGAGAATTACTATGGAAGAAAAAGAGGTTATATTAACACAAGAAGGATATGATAATTTAGAAAAAGAATTAAACTATTTAAGAACAGAAAAAAGAGCAGAAATTGCTGATAGAATAAAAGTAGCTTTAGGATTTGGAGATTTATCAGAAAACTCTGAATATGATGAAGCTAAAAATGCACAAGCAGAAAATGAAGCTAAAATTGCAGAATTAGAAAATAAAGTAAGATATGCAAAAATCATAGATGAAAAAGATATAGACACAGAAACAGTACAAATAGGAAATATAGTAAAAGTTCTAGATATGGAATTTGATGAAAAAATTGAGTATACAATAGTTGGTTCAACAGAAGTTAATTTAGCAGAAAATAAAATTTCTAATGAGTCACCTTTAGGTCAAGCATTGCTTGGAGCAAAGAAAAATAACGTAGTAGAAGTAAATGCACCAGCAGGTGTAATGAAATATAAAATATTATCAATAAAGAAATAGAATATGAATAATAGGAAAGATAGAATAAATTGTTACAATTCACAGTTGAAATAATTTCTTATTAGCTAAGATATTATATTAAATATTTTTTGTACCTTGTTGTCGCAACAGTCTGATTATCAAAAGAAAAATTTATTTTTCTTTTGATTGAAAGAAAGTTGCTCCAATCGCACTCGCCTTATAAAAGGCTCGTTTGGGCGCTACGCGGTACAGCAAAAGTATTTAATATAATATCATTGCTATAAAGAATACATAAAATGACTGTAAATTGTAACAATTTATTTTATCTTTATTAAATTAGCATCCTTAAAAGTGTTGATATTATACATATAAATTGATAAAATAGATGCATAAATAAAGAAATAAAAAATTAATTAGAGGGAGAAAATGAAAAAGAAAATAGCAAAAACTATAATAGGAATCATAATATTAATAATTGCAATAATAATGCTAATCATATCATTTTTCTTAATAATGGATATCGAAAGCAAAGCACCAGAAGAAGTACAAATAGATTGCAATTTAGAAACTGAAGAATTTATAGGAAGAAAAGTATTTATAATAACACCAAAAAATGAACAAAAATCAGAAAAAGTAATATTATATCTACATGGAGGCTCATACGTAGCAGAAACAAGTAGCAATCATTGGAGATTTTTAGAAAAATTAGTGAAAGATACAAATGCAACAATAATACTTCCAGATTATCCACTAACACCAAAATACACATATAAAGACGTATTCACAATGATTACACCATTATATAAAGAAATAATAGAAGAAGTTCCAACAAATAATTTAATATTAATGGGAGACTCAGCAGGTGGAGGAATGAGTTTAGCACTATTAGAAAAACTAAGTCAAGAAAAAATAGAAATGCCATATAAAACAATATTAATATCACCATGGCTAGATGTAAGGCTAGAAAATCCAGAAATAGATAATGTACAAAAATATGATAAAGATTTAAACAAAGAATCTTTAAAAATTGCAGGAATTGCATATGCTGGAAAAGATGGAATAGATAGCTACTTGGTAAATCCAATAGATGGAGATTTATCAAAATTAAAAAATGTAACAATTTTTACAGGAACATATGATATACTAAATCCAGACGTACATGTTTTAGAAGAAAAGGCAAAAGAATCTAATGTTGAACTAGAAATTAAAGAATATGACGGTGCAGGGCATATCTGGTTTATCAATAATAATAGCGGAAAAGAATTAGATGAAAAAGGTTATCAAGACTTGCTTGAAGAAGTGGAAGAATAGCAGTATAATCAATAAAAAAATACAATAAAGGTGAAGGGATTATAATGAAAGAAAAAGAAAGAAAATTAGCATGGAGAAGGCTAGACAATTCAGCTAAAATATTTCCAATTGCAGCAGGTAGAAAATACAGCACAGTTTTTAGATTATCAGTAGTATTAAATGAAAATGTAGAACCGAAAATGCTAGAAAAAGCAGTAAAAGAGACACTGGAAAAATATAAAGCATTTAAAGTAAGAATGAAATCAGGATTTTTTTGGTACTATTTTGAAGAAAATACAAAAGAACCAATAATTGAAAAAGAAAAAGACTATCCTTGTAACTACATAGATCCAAATAAAAATAATGGTTATTTATTTAAAGTAACATATTTCAATAATAAAATAAATATAGATATATTTCACTCTCTAACAGATGGGAATAGTGGAAATGTATTTTTCAGAGAAATTGTATATACATATTTGGAACTTATGCATCCAGAAATATTAAAAGAAGAAAGAAAAGCAAGAAAAATAGATGCATCTGAATATAACACAGAAGATAGTTACATGAAAAACTATGATAAAAAAGCAAAAGGAAATAGTTCAACAAAAAAAGCATATACATTAAAAGGAAAATACATCCCATTACAAGCCAAAAGCGTCATACATGAAATAATAGATTTAGATAAATTAAAAGTTTTAAGCAAGGAAAAGGAAGCAACAATTACACAATATTTAACAGCAGTTTTGATATATTCAATATATAAAGAAAATTATTTAAGATATAAAAGTAAATCACAAAAGCCAATAAAAGTATGTATACCAGTAAATTTGAAGAAATATTTTCCTTCAAAAACAATGTCAAACTTCTTTTCATACATTACAGTTGAGGCTCAAATGCAAAAAGACAATTTGGACACATTTGATAAAATATTAGAATTTGTAAAAAAAGAATTTAAAGAAAAATTAGCAGAAGAAGAAATTATAAAAACAATGTCTGCAAATGTAAAACTAGGAACTAATTTCTTTATAAAAACTATACCACTATTTTTAAAAAAACCATTAGTTAGATTAAGTTACCTAGAAATTAGAAAATATACAACAATCACATATTCTAACATTGGAAGAATAGGAATTATAGGAAAATACAAAAACTATATAAAATATTTCTTGATGCTAATTGCACCAGAAAATGTAGAAAAAATAAAATGTTCAAGTTGTACATTTGAAAATAAAATGGTATTTACATTTACATCAATTTTAAATGACAATAATATAGAAAAGGGCTTTTATAATTTCTTGAAAGAAAAAGGAATCAATGTAGAAATAGAAAGTAATGGTGTTTTAGATGATATATCCAAAGAAAATTAGTGCAAATAAAAGTGGAAAATTAATAAAAATATTATTGTTATCATCTGTAATTTTAGCAATAATACTAATATTAATTAACAAATTAACAACTCCAAATGTATCTTGGGCAGCCTTAGCAAATGGTGGAATTATATATGTATGGATTACAGTAATCTATTCAATTAGAAAAAATACAAATATTGCAGGACATGTGCTAATACAAACACTTGCAATATCGTTGCTAACCGTTTTTATAGATTACAAGCTAGGATTTCAAGGCTGGTCAATCGAAATTTCAATTCCAATTATTATTATGATTTCAAATATAACAATGTTGGTATTGACAATTGTAAGTTATAAAAAATATATTAAATATGCAATTTATCAATTAGTTATCGTTTTATTTAGTATGTTGCCAGTAGTTTTCATTGAAGAAAAAATGGTTAATAATCCAGTTTTAAGCATTGTTGCAAGTAGTATTTCTGTTCTCAATTTTATTTTATGCTTAATACTTTGTGCAAGAGATGTTAAAGAAGCTATAGTTAGGAAATTTCATTGGTAGTTTAGTTGAAAAACAATTACAATTTTATTAGTAATAAAATGTAAAAAAATGTATATAATATTATTGACATAATGGCTAAATTATGATAATATAATTTTAGCAAATATGTTTCGCTAATTAGGGTGCGAATAACAAAAAGCCTAATGAACAAATATGTTTCGCTAATTAGGGTGCGAATAACAAAAAGCCTAATGAACAAATATGTTTCGCTAATTAGGGTGCGAATAACAAAAAGCCTAATGAACAAATAGTAGGGGGCTATTTAAAATAGCTCTCTTTTTGTATTTTTGAAAGGTGGGAAAGTGTGAAGATAGAGCAAGGAAAATTTTATTTCATAAAAGATGAATTTTTTGAATTAGTAAAAGATAAAGAATTGTGTCAAAACAAAGAAAAAGGCAATAAAAGGCCATGCTTTTACTGTTTTAGAGATAAAAAATTTGAGAAATTGATATGGTTTATTCCGATCAGTAGTAAAGTTGAAAAATATAAAAAAATATATAATAAGAAAATGGAAAGAAATGGTGTTGTTGATACAATTGCATTTAGTTATGTAGAAGGTGAAGAAAGAGCATTTTTAATACAAAATATGTTTCCAACAACTCGTAAATATATTGTAGAAAAGTATGTAAGGCAAAATAGAGATGTAAAAGTAAATGAAAAATTTAAAAAGGAATTAGAATCAAAAGCAAATAAGGTTTTAATTTTAGTTGAAAAGGGGAATAACAAAATAGTTTTTCCAGATATTAAGAACATAAAAGAAATTTTATTAAAAGAGTTAGAGAATAATTAAATAATTGTTGACATCATTAAAACATAAAATATATAATACTCATAAATAGGGTGGTATTATGAAAAAGATAGTGGAAACAAGTTTAGTAATAAAAAAAGAAACAAAATTTGACAAAATAAGAGATGCTTTATTTAGCCTGTTTTTTCATGAAGAATATGAAATGATGCAAAGACTAGATGAATTACTAAAGGTTAAAAGAGTTGAAACTAATAAAATTGTAATACCAAAAGAAATGAAAAAGTTTAACAATAGAGGAAAGTAATAATAAAGTTGCAAAAATTATGTAAATGTAGTACAATAAATTATAGAATGAAAATTCTATTTTTATTGTACTTGTTTTTTTAAGTACAAAATTATTTCAAACTAATACATAAGGAGGAAACAAGATGAGAATTTCACAGGAAGAATGGAACAAACGGTTAGAGGAGGTGAAACTTGCAAGCGAAGAGTGTAGCTCAATAGAAGAACTAACAGAAATTACAGACTACAATACTAATGGAATAAACTATATGTTAAAAAAATTTCCGAAAGATGCTGAACAGATTAAGGAAAATTTGAACAGAAATAAAGAAAGAAAAAGAAAAACAGAAAGCAATATTCGGAAACCCTACGAAACTACTTTAAAGAAAGTAACTGCACTTACAGCAGGAATAGTAGAAGAAAACCTTGCTAAGAAAGAAGAAAAAATAAAAAAAGAAGAGAAAACAAATAGTAAAAACAACTCTTATTTTGTTATGTTAGATACTTCTATTAGTGATACAGAGGATATTTTTCATATCCTAGAAACATATGCAAAAGAGGGTAAAAAACTAGCTTTAACAGATGTTGTGTTAGAAGAATTAGCAAATCTTCAAAAAATCAATACAAAACAAGCGGCGGCAGCACGAGAGTTTTTGTATATCATAATGGATAATCTTTCTTCATTTGAACTATTTAAGGTAAAACATGAGATGAAAGAAAATGAAACTGTTGATGAAGCAGTAATTGAGTTTTGCATAAAACTAAAAAATAAGGTTTTACTTTTAACCTCAGATAAGGAAATGTTTATAAAAGCAATGTTACAAAAGGTAAATACAAGATATTTATCAAAGAATCCTGAGGAAAGAGAAAAGAAAATCTTTGACTTAAGAAAGAGAAAAAATAAGAAAAACATAGTTGAATTTATTGATATTTTAATACAAGATGGAAAAGCAATATATGTAGATAAAAATAGAAATAATCAATATATAAGGGTATTTTCTAGAAACAAAGAAGAAAAGCAAGGAAGGGCAATTGTATTAGAAAAAGGAGATCATATTTTCATGTGTACAGCAAAAGAGGATTATATGACATTTGCTGATTATGAAATATATGATACTACAAAAAATACTGTTAACATGAAGTATAACTATAGGATATATGACTGTGATTCAGTTATAAGTTTAGTACAACCCGAGTATAAAAAATTTGCTGAACTTGCAAGAAGAGCCTTAATAAAAAAACAAGTTTGAAAAACCTCAAAAGTTTTATAACTTTTGAAAAAGAAAAGCAGGAGATAGAGATATTTCCTGTTTTTCTTTGCAATATAGACAAAATTAGTTTATAATATATTAAAAATAAACTTTTGAGAAGGGAATAATAGAAAAAATGAAAAACATAAAAGACTATAACCTAGAAGAATTAAAAAAAGAAATGATAGAATTAGGAGAAAAAACATTTAGAGCAGAACAAATCTTTAAATGGGTACATCAAGAAAAAGTAAAAACATTTGAAGAAATGACAAACCTATCATTAGAATTAAGAAAAAAATTAGAAGAAAACTATACAATGTGCAACTATAAAATACTAAAAAAACAAGAATCAAAAGATGGAACAATAAAATACCTATTTGACGTTTTAGATGGAAATGCAATAGAAACAGTACTAATGAGATACCATCATGGAAATAGCATATGTGTATCATCTCAAATAGGATGTAAAATGGGATGCAAATTCTGTGCATCAACAGGAATAAATTTCATAAGAAGTCTAACAAGTGGAGAAATAGTAGAACAAATAATAGCAGTAGAGCAAGACACCGGAGAAAAAATATCAAATGTAGTATTTATGGGAATAGGAGAACCATTTGATAACTATGACAATGTAGTAAACGCAATAAGAATAATAAATAATCCAAAGGGATTAAATATAGGAGCAAGACATATAAGTATATCAACAAGTGGTATAGTACCAAAAATATATCAATTAGCAGAAGAAAATATACAATGTACACTATCTATATCTCTTCATGCAACAAGTAATGAAAAAAGAAGTAGTATGATGCCAGTAAACAATGCATATCCATTAGAAGAACTAATGAAAGCATGTAAAGAATATATAAAGAAAACAAATAAAAGAATATCATTTGAATATGCTTTAGCAAAAGACAATAATGATAATTTACAGGATGCAAAAGAATTAGTAAAACTATTAAAAGGTATGTTATGCCATGTCAATTTAATACCAATAAACAAAATAGAAAATGGAAAATTTGATAAAAGTTCAAATGAGAATATTATGAAATTTAGAGATTACTTAAATGACCATGGAATAGTAGCAACAATTAGAAGAGAGCTAGGCTCAGACATAGATGCAGCATGTGGACAATTAAGAAGAAAAGAATTAAACAGGGATTAGGGGGACGGTCCTAAAAATCCCTGTTTCTAGGGAATAAGGGACGGACCTTTAGCTAATTTATAAAATAGGGATTTTTAGGACCGTCCCCCTAATCCCTCTTGAAAAAAGAAAAATTTTATAGTAAAATACGACATAAAGAAGGAGAAAAAAATGATATTAGATGATATAAAAGAAAAGTTACCATTTATGAAAAAAATCAAAGTATATGCATTTGTAGGACCGTCAGGAACTGGAAAAAGCTATAGAGCACAAATGGTAGCAGGAGAAAAAAATACACATTTCATCATAGATGATGGATTACTAATAAAAGATAATGAAGTTGTAGCTGGAGAATCAGCAAAAAAAGCAACAACCAAAGTTGCAACTGTTAAACATGCGCTTTTTTATGAAGAGAAAGAAAGACAAGAAATAATAAAGGCACTAAAAAAATATAAGCCACAAAGTATATTAATATTAGGAACATCAGATGGAATGGTGAAAAAAATTGCAGAAAATTTAGGATTACCAGAAATATCTGAAACAACATATATTACTGATGTTGCAACAAAACAAGAAATGGAAACAGCAAGAAGAATAAGAGTAACAGAAGGAAAACACGTAATTCCAGTACCAACATTTGAAATAAAAAAAGACTTTTCAGGATATCTATTAGACCCATTACAAATATTCAAATCAAAAGGCAAAGGAAAAGAACCATACATTTCAGAAAAATCAATAATAAGACCTACATTTAGTTATTTAGGAAAATTTACAATATCAGACTTAGTGTTTAGACAAATTTTAGAATATTTAGCAACACAGACACCAGCAATATATAAGATATTAAAAACAAGAGTCGAAAATTATGGAGATGGTGCAAAAATATACATGGAAGTAACTATTATGTATGGATATAATGTTGTTGATGGAATAAAAGATTTTAAAGAAAAGGCAAGAAAAGAGATAGAAAAATTGACTGCAATGAATGTTGTAGAATTAGATGTAGTTGCTAAAAATATATATGTACCAGAAAAGGAGAATTAATATGTCATCTGTAGTAGCGATAGATGGACCAGCAGGAGCTGGAAAAGGAACAATAACAAAATTAGTTGGAGAAAAATTAAACTTGGTTAATGTAGACACAGGAGCAACATTTAGATGTGTGGCTTTAAATATGCTTAAAGAAAATGTAGGAATGGATGAAGAAGATAAAATCAGAAACATATTAGAAAAAATAAATATTGAAATGTATCCAGATGGAAAAATATTTTTAAATGGAGAGGATGTTACAAAAAGAATTAGAGAAAATGACGTAAATGATTTTGTATCTCCAGTTTCTACAATAAAAATTGTAAGAGACAAATTGCTAGAAATTCAAAGAAAAATTGCAGAAGGAAAAAATGTAATAATGGAAGGAAGAGATATAGGAACAACAGTATTTCCAAATGCAGATGTAAAAATATATCTTGATGCAACACCAGAAGAAAGAGCAAGAAGAAGAGTTTTACAGAACAAAGAAAAAGGAATTGAAACTTCATATGAAGAGGTCTTAGAAAATATAAAAGATAGAGATTACAGAGATTCAAACAGAGAAATTGCACCATTAAGAAAAGCAGAGGATGCAATTTATATAGATTCAAGTGATATGACAATTGAAGAAGTTGTAGACAAAGTAATTGATATAATAAATAAGAAGAAATAGAATAAAATTTATAAATAATATATAAAGTAATATAAAAACAAATAAAAAGCGGGGTATAAATTTAATGAAAAGTATAAAAAAAGGATTCAAAGAAGTAATAAAATGGATTGTTAGAGGAGCAATCTATATATGGCTAAAAATCTATTACAGAGCAGATATAAAAGGATTAGAAAATATTCCCAAAAAAGGAGCTTTAATCTTTTGTGGGAATCATAGAAGCTATCTAGATCCACCATTAATTGTTGCAACAGCCAAAAGAGATATGAAATTCTTAGCAAAAGAAGAATTATATAAAAACAAATTTTTAGCGTTTTTAGGATGGGCTTTTGAAGCAATCCCTGTAAAAAGAGATGAAAAAGATGTATCAGCAATAAAGACTTCACTAAAAACATTGAAAAATGGTGATTGTATAGCTTTATTCCCAGAAGGAACTAGAAATGGATTAGAAAAAGGAGAAAAACCTAAAGATGGTGTTGCATTTTTTGCAGTAAGAAGTGGAGCAAAAGTTATACCATGTGGAATTAAAGGCGGAACAAAAGAACATAGAAAAGTAACAATTACATATGGAGAACCATTAGATTACAGCAAATACAAAAATAATAAAGATAAAGAAGTTTTTGATAAAGTAACTGAAGAAATAATGGATAAGATTATTGAACTTGCAAAATAGTTTGACAAAAATATCGAATTGGTGTATAATTTTATATGATTTTATGAGAAAATAGACGTTTTTGAAAGGAGTAGGGAAAAATCCGAATACTTTTCTAAAAACGTTTTAATTTATGGACAGAGAAAGATATTTATTAAAAAATTGGGCACAATATAAAAGTGGCGTCCCTAAAGTGACCAAAAATGGTCAGTCCGAACCTGTCCCCAAACTAACCATGAGGAGGAAAAAATAAAATGAACAACCCAAAAATTAGAAACATAGCAATAATCGCACACGTAGACCATGGAAAAACAACATTAGTAGATGCAATGCTTAAACAAAGCCATGTATTTAGAGAAAACGAACAAGTTGCAGAAAGAGTAATGGACTCAAATGCGCTAGAAAGAGAAAGAGGAATAACAATACTTTCTAAAAACACATCAGTTATGTATAATGACATAAAAATAAATATAGTAGATACACCAGGACATGCTGACTTTGGAGGAGAAGTAGAAAGAGTACTAAAAACTGTTGATGGAGTACTTTTATTAGTTGATGCCTTTGAAGGAGCAATGCCACAAACAAGAGAAGTTTTAAAGAAATCATTAGCATTAGGATTAAAACCAATAGTAGTAATAAACAAAATAGATAGACCAGGAGCACAACCTGAAAAAGTAGTAGACCAAGTAATAGAATTATTTATTGAATTAGATGCAACAGATGAACAATTAGATTTCCCAGTTGTATATGCATCTGCTAAAAATGGAATTGCAAAAATGGACCTAAATGAAGAAACAACAGATTTACATTGTTTATTTGAAACAATAGTAAATACAATTAAAGCTCCAAACTGTGATGAAGAAGGACCAGCACAAATGTTAGTATCAAATATTGATTATGATGATTATGTTGGAAGAATTGCAGTAGGAAGAGTTGAAAGAGGAGTTATAAAACTTGGAATGCCAGTAGCTATCTGTGGGAAAGAAGATAAAATAACACAAGGTAGAATTGCAAAAGTTTATACTCATGTTGGATTAAATAAAGTAGAAGTAGAAGAAGGAAAAGCCGGAGACATTATTGAGCTTGCAGGTTTACCAGATATAAATATTGGTGATACAATTTGTGATTTCAATCATCCAGAAAAAATACCATTTGTAGATATTGACGAACCAACAGTATCTATGACATTTAGTGTTAATAATGGACCATTTGCAGGAAAAGAAGGACAATTCATAACATCAAGACATATAAGAGATAGATTATTCAAAGAACTAGAAAGAAATGTATCTTTAAGAGTAAAAGAAACAGATTCACCAGATTCTTTTGATGTATCAGGAAGAGGAGAACTACATTTATCTGTATTAATCGAAACAATGAGAAGAGAAGGATTTGAATTATTAGTATCTCGTCCAAAAGTTATATTCAAAGAAATTGATGGAGTAAAATGTGAACCAATAGAAGATTTAGTTGTAAATGTACCAGATGACTGCGTAGGAAACGTTATAGAAAAATTAGGTAGAAGAAAAGCAGAAATGGTAAATATGGAACCAGCTGAAGATGGACATACAAAAATTGAATTTAAAATCCCAGCAAGAGGATTAATTGGATATAGAACAGAATTCTTAACAGATACAAAAGGTGAAGGAACAATGAATCATATATTTGATTCATATGAACCATATAAAGGAGACATCCAAGCACGTGTTAGAGGAACAATTGTAGCATTTGAAAACGGAAAATCAGTAACATATGGATTATACAATGCACAAGATAAAGGAGATTTATTTATCGGACCTGGTGTAGAAGTATATGAAGGTATGATTGTTGGATTAAATTCAAGAGGAGAAGATTTAGCTATAAATGTATGTAAAGAAAAACATTTAACAAATACTAGAGCTTCTGGTTCAGATGATGCATTAAGATTAGTTCCACCAATTCAAATGTCACTTGAAAAAGCTATTGAGTTTATCCAAGATGATGAATTGGTTGAAGTTACACCTAAATCAATCAGATTAAGAAAGAAAATATTAGATACTAAGGAAAGAGAAAGAGCAAATAGAAATAAAGTAAATGGATAAGTTTAGAAAGTTGTATATGTATTAAATATGTATACAACTTTTTTGCTAAATATATGACAAAAGTAATTGACATAAACTTAGAAATAATATATAATGTTGCACATAAATAATAAAAGGAGGACATAACTATGAGCATAGTAAAAGCCTCTGAAAATCAACGGAGGTGTTGCTTAAACCAAAACAGGGATTGCAGATTTTGCGAAATAGATACATGCCCATATATTTATTGCCAACATATAGATTGTATGGCATGTACTCTAAGAATGATGTGTCCTATGTGTGATGGTGAGTGTACCAAATGCGAATATTATACAATATGTACAATATGTAAGGCAGAAAGTTGAACTAGAAGAGCCCAATATGGGTTCTTTTAGTTTGCAAAAATATATTAAAAACATGTACTTGATTAATTATGGTTAATTTTATATAATATCTTAAAAGGCAAAGAAGAAGGAAGCCTTGAGAGAGGAATGATAAGAATGGATTTTAGAAAAAAAGCAGTAGAACTATATAATCAAGGAAAATCAGTTGAAGAAATAAGCAAAAATATAGGTTTTAATATAGAAGAAGATACAATTAAAAATTGGGCTGATGAAGAAAAAATTAAAGGATTTAAAATGTTGATTTTTAAATTAGATAAAAAGCAACGTCAAGAAAAAGATTATAATAAAAGAAAAGAAATGGTATTAAATTTAAAAGAACAATTAGAAAAAATATTAGAAATAGTACCAAATGATTTAGATATGAAAACAAAGTTAATGTATGCACACATAAATTTAGGAGAAATTGAAGAAGCAAGACACTTAGGAAATGAAATATTAGAAAAAGCGCAAACAAAAGAATTACTAAATGGACTAGCAATTATCGAAGAAAAAACAGGAAATTACGACAAAGCAATAGAATACATAAATAAAATACTGGAAAATGAACCTAATAATGAAGCACTAAAAAAGAAAATAGAAAGAATTGAAGGAAAAAAGCAAAATAATACAATCTATACAGGGAAAGAAGCTTTATATAGAGAAATAGCATCATTAGAAAGAAATGTTAAATTTCTAGTAGAAAAGCAACAAGGAATGGAAATACAAAGTGGGGAAACATCAAATAAAAAGGAAATTACAAAAAGAGTTTATTTAGAAACATACGAGAAAGTAAAAGAATTAGCTAACAGAATATTAATAAAATATCCAGAAGAAATAATAGCAAGAGAAAAACTTATCAAAGCTTTATTTATTACAGAACAAAAAGAAGAAGCTAAAGAAGAAATAGAAGAACTATTAAATATTAATGAAAACGATGAAATAGGATTATGGTATCTATCTAAAATACAAAGAGAAAAAGGAGATTTAGATAAAGAAAAAGAAAGCTTAGAAAAAATCATAGCAGCTTCACCAGTCGGTACACAAATAAAAGCTCAACAAAGATTAGAACAAGTAAATAGTTTAATAGAAGAGCAAAAATTACAAAAACAGATAGAAGAAGGTCTAAAAGAAAATTATACAGAAGAAACAAGAAAAGAATTTATCGAAAAAGTTCAAAATGATTTTATATATGGAAAAGTAACAAAAGATAATATAGATGAAATAATTGATGAAGCAAGAAAATATCCTAATTTTAATAGTAGTTTAATAGAATTACTAGATATAAAATCAAGAATAACAGGAAATAGGCAAGAAAAAATAGATGAATTAGAAAAATATGTAGAAGAAGAATATTCAATTACTCCAGAGGAATATTCTAATGTACTTGATGTGATATCAGAAACAAGAAATCAAATAAAAGACGACCAAAAAATTGAAAATTATTTAGAATATAAAAAGAAAGAAGAACGTGAAGGACTTAGAGAACAAAGAGAATATTCTAAAAATGTTATTGAAGAATTAAACAGTGGAAAAATTACGAAAGAAAATCTGCCTGAAATAGTTAAAAAATTAGAAACTTTTAAAGATAGAACTAGAGCAATATTTCTAATTACTAAATTATATGAAATATTATATGATAGAGAAAAGGCGTATAGTGAATTAGTGAAATACACACATATATCAAATTTATCACCAAAAGAAAAAGAAAGAATAGCTAATATGCAAAGATTACTTACGAGTAATGAAACTAAGAAAAGTGGCACACATAGAATAAAACAAATATATTTAGGAAAAACACAAGAAAATAATAAATATACCAAGAAAATGAATAAAGAAGAGATAATAAGACATTTAGAAGATAGAAAAACTGTTAAACAAATAGCTAACATATTAAAAGAAAAAGGTGTATCATTGAAAAGTATTGCTAGAGTTAAAACATTTTATTTAAGACAAAATGAAGAATTAAGAAAAGAAAATTTAAGATTAGAGATATATGCAAGAAATTTAATACAAGAAGGATACAAAATTAATGATGTTTATGATATAATGGAATATGATATTCCATTACCTAGACTACAAGCAATTGCAAAAGAACTAGAAAATCAAAAAGAGGTTGGAGAATCAAGATAATATTGCCATAGGAAGGAAATGAGACTAAAATGAACAAACAAGAATTAGAAAAAATAAAACAAAAAGCATTAGAAGAACACATACCAATAATAATGGATGACACATTAGAAGTAATAGAAAACTATTTAAAAGAAAACAAACCACACAAAATATTAGAAATAGGAACAGCAGTTGGATATTCTGCAATATGCTTTACTGAAATACTTGCTGAAGATGGGCAAATAGATACAATAGAAAGAGACACTGAAAGAGTAAAAGAAGCAAAAGAAAACATCAAAAAAGCAGAAGTAGAAAACAAAATAAATATTTATGAAGGTGATGCAGTAGAAATATTGCCAACTTTAAAAAATAAATATGATGTAATATTTATAGATGCAGCCAAAGGAAAATATCCATTTTTCCTAAAAGAAGCATTACGTATGTTAAATACAAATGGAATTATTTTTGCAGATAATATTTTATATAAAGGTTATGTTAGGAGTGATTACAACAAACATAAACAAAGGACAGCTGTTAGAAATTTAAGAGAATATATAAAAGAAGTAAATGAAAACCCAGAATTAGAAACTGAAATCTTAGAAGTAGGAGATGGGCTTGCAATTAGCAAGAAAAAATGATATATATTGTAACAAGAAATTTAAAAAACGATAAATTTCTTGTTAATTTTTTTATAAAGGAGGATATTTTATGACAGAAGCGGATAAAAATTTTATAGACACATGTAAAGAAATAATAAAAAATGGATATTCATCAGAAGGAACAGGAGTCAGAACTAGATGGGAAGATGGAACAGAAGCAAATTATATCTCAATAGTAGGAGTAACTAACAAATATGATGTAGGAAAAGAATTCCCAATGATAACATTAAGAAATAATACAAACACAGTCAAAAGAGCAATTGATGAAATATTATGGATATGGCAAAAAAAATCAAATAAAATAAGTGATTTAAATTCACATATTTGGGACCAATGGGCTGGAGAAGACGGAACAATAGGAAAAGCATATGGATATCAAATGGCAAAAAAATATCAATTCAAAACAAAAGAAGGCATAAAAGAAATGGACCAAGTAGATTTTGTATTATATCTACTAAAAAATGACCCAGCAAGTAGAAGAATATTAACAAACATATTTGTACATGAAGATTTAAAAGACATGAACTTAGAACCATGTGCATATTCAACACAATGGCTAGTAAAAAAAGGAAAACTACACTTAATATTAAATCAACGTTCACAAGATATGTTAGCAGCTAATGGATGGAATACAATGCAATATGCAGCATTATTATGCATGTTTGCACAAGTTTCAGGGTTAGAAGTTGGAACATTAACACATAATATAGGAGATTGTCATATATATGATAGACATATACCATTAGTAGAAAAATTAATAAATGGAGAAGCTATGGATGTACATCCAAAATTAGTAATACATAACCCAACAAAAAATTTCTATGATTTCAAAGTAGAAGATTTTGAAATCCAAGGTTATGATTATAATAAAGACATGAAATTAGGAAAAATACCAGTAGCAGAATAAATAGAGAAAAGGAGAAATAAAAAATGTTAAGCATTATAGTAGCAAAAGCAAAAAACAATATAATAGGAAAAGAAAACAAACTAATATGGCACATACCAGATGATTTAAAAAGATTTAAAGAATTAACAACAGGTCATAATATAATAATGGGAAGAAAAACATTTGAATCACTAGGAGGAATATTACCAAATAGAAAACATATAGTATTTACACAAAATCCGGATTTTAAAATTGATAATCCAAATGTGAAAGTTGTACATTCAATGTTTGAAATACAAGAATACATAGAAGATAAAGAAGAAAACTTTGTTATAGGTGGAGCAATGATATATAATTTATTAATGCCATATGTAACAAAAATGTATGTAACTGAAATTGATAAAGATTTTGATGGAGATACATTCTTCCCTAAAATTAATACTGAAATATGGAAAGAAGTTAGCAGAGAAAAAGGTCCAAGTGACGATAAAAATGATTTTGACTATGACTATGTTACTTATGAAAGAGTTAAATAAGGATATAAAATGGAACAAAAAGTTTGAAGAAAAAGACTGAAAATGTCTAGACAATTTAAAAGATATGTGCTAATATATTATAGTACATATCTTTTTAATGTGCAGAAATAATTAATATGCCGATGTGGCGGAATTGGTAGACGCACATGACTCAAAATCATGCGGGAAACCATGTGGGTTCGAGTCCCACCATCGGTACCAATGACGTTTCTGTTCGAACTAATAGAACAGTATTGATACAAAATCAATCAGAAAATAAAATCTGGTTGATTTTTTTGTTGTCTATAAACAATATAAAAATCATCCAAACGAAAGGATGGTGTAAAAGAATGAAGATAATTAAGCAAGAACTACAATTTGAAAAATGTCTAAAACAGCGAATTGAATTTATATGTGAGTTTTCAAAAGTTACCCCTACTTTTATAAATGGTAGCATTAGAAAATTAGAAAAAACTAACCTTACATATATTGAACCACATAAAGTCACTATTAAAAATATTACTTTTTTAGTTTTTAATTATTCAAATGATGTATATATTTCAAATTTGACTAAAAAGATTAAATTATCAGAGTTAGAAGAATATATAAAAAGTATATAAATACCAATATTTGACATTTCTACAAATTATGATATAATATTCAAAGTAAACCAATTATGTTTATGGAGATGATTATATGATTTATAAAAAAATGTATTATATAATAAAATTGTTTGAGAGATGTCATTAGTATTAGTGTGTACTATGATGTCTCTTTTTTAGAGGAGGTTTATATTTAAATGAATGAATTAGAAAAAATTATAAGTAAATATTTTTCAAAGGACGGAACTGGTATTACTTATTCAGATTTTAATCAGGAAGAAGTAGATAAATTATTTAGAAATATGAAGCCATATGAAAGACCAGATATATTATCAATATATGATAATAAAATAGTAGCAATTGAACATTTTGAATTTGATAGTTATAAAAATAATAAAGATGGCAGTAATTATAAAATTCAAGAAAATCTTATTGAGCAGAAAATGCAAAAAGCAATTAAATCTCAACTAAAAGAAAAGGGAGAGTTAATGATTCATGACAAAATAAAAAATACAAGTAGTTTAAAGCAATATTATGATAACTTCAAAAAAGTTTTATTATCTCATATAGATAACATTTCTGAATATAAGGAACATATTATAAAAGATTTTGGAAATGAAAAAGAAATAGAATTCTGGTTTTTCGCAGAAGATGTATCTCCTTTAGGAAGTTATTATTATAGAAGAAAAAATAATTCACCATCATTATTGCTACCATTCTCAAATGAAAACATAGAAATACTTAAGGAACATAGAGAGATTAAAGGTTTAATTTTTGGAATATATGCAATGAGTGAATATAAAATGGTATTAATGTATAACGACACTAAAACATTGAATCTGATTGAAAACAATGAATACTTCCAAGTTGATGAATCAGAATTTATGTCTTTTGAACCACAAACAACTGGATATGCATTACTAATACCTAAAGATGAGATTGGAGATGATATTAATGAGTGAAGAAAAGAAAAAATGTGGTTTATATATGAGAGTATCGACAGAAGACCAAGCTCGTGAAGGTTTTAGTTTACCAGAGCAAAGAGAAAGATTAGAAGCTTTTTGTAAGTTTAAAGATTATGAGATAGTAGACTATTATGAAGATGCTGGAATAAGTGCTAAAACTGGTAATCATAGACCAGAATTTGAAAGATTAAAAAATGATATAAAAGCTAAAAAGATAAATACTATTGTTGCTCTAAAATTAGACAGAATAACAAGAAGTATTTATGATTGGGAAAATTTAATGACTTTTTTAGATGAAAATGGTGCTTATTTAGACTGTGTTAATGATGAAATAAACACAACAAGTGCAAATGGTAAAATGATTTCAAGACTTTTAATGAGTGTAAGTCAAAATGAAATTGAGAGAACAAGTGAAAGAACAAAAATAGGTTTAGCAGGTGCAATAAAGTCAGGACATATTCCTCATATTGCTCCATTAGGTTATAAACACGAAGATAAAAAATTAGTAATTGATTATTCTACCAAAGATATTGTAGTTAGAATATTTGATTTATATTATAACGGTTATTCTTATCAAAAAATAAGTAATTTATTTAATGATGAAAAAGTATTAGGAAAAGAAAATTGGAGAGATTCCACTATTGTTAATATTCTTGAAAATGAAATATACAAAGGAGATTTTGTTCACGGCAAAAGAACAAAACATCCTACTTATTATGAAAATGTAGTAGAGCCTATTGTTTCTAAAGAGATGTGGGAAGATTGTCAAGTACAAAAAAAGAAAAATTCAAGAAGTTACAAAAGAACATTGACTTATTTATATTTACAAAAATTAAAATGCCCTAAATGTGGTAGGATTTTGGGAGGAAAAGCCACTACAAAGAAAAATGGAAATACCTATTTTTACTACTATTGTAATGACTGTAAAATTGAATTTAAAGAAAAAGTTATAAATGATTACTTTAGTCAATTTATAGATGAATTAACAGAATATGATTCTGTTGTAAATCAATTCTTCTTGCCTATGATAAAGCAAAAGTTTGATGAGCCAAAAGAACAATTAGAAAAAGAAATAAAAGAACAAAAAAATAAACTTGAAAGAATTAAAAAAGCCTATATCAATGGAGTTTTTGAATTAAAAGAATATAACGAGGAAAAGAAAATAGTCGAGAAATCAATTAGTGAATTAGAAAGTAAATTAGATACTACTGACTGTGTAGAAGAATTAAGATTTACACCAAAAGATATTTTACTAAAAAGAGATATTGACTTTATAAATAAAATAAAGCTAGATAAAGAATATCAAGAAAGAACTAAAACTTGGAAAGATTATACTAGACAAGAACAAGCTGAACTAATAATGAAATATGTTGATGATATTGAATTAGAGTTAATTAGTAATGATATTTCTGTTAAACAAATAAATTTTCGAGAATCAATTTGTAAACCTTGTCAAGAATTATTTGATAATGGTTATATAGACACAACTAAACCTGCAATTTTTGGTAATGTATTAGGTAATATTAGATTTAGTAACTACCTACCTGAAAAAGAGGTTAGTGAAATTATTATGAGATTAAAACAATACTATGATGTAAGTTATACAGAAGCAACATACTATGTTGATAAGCAAGTATTCTATTTTAATTTTGTTGAAGATAACTCTGCTATTGTTAGGGTATTTCCTTTAAAAGATTATTATAAACTTGATCCAGATAATAAAATGGAAACTTATGAATTTGGAATAATTTATATTCGTGAAGAAGATAAATTCCAAATGCAAGAGATTGATACTGCATTTGATTATATACCAGATGAAACAAATGATAGTGTACTTTATATGAAAGAGCTTAAACCTATTTCAGTAGGTGTAAAGCCAGTAAAATTCTGCGAAGAAGATACAGAATAATTGTTGCAACTATTAAAATATATCTACTATGTTGCAACAACAAATTAACGAGAATAAATTTGTATTTGCAATTAGCAAATATAAATTTTATAACGAGTTAATTTGGATAAATTTTATCCCAGTGGGAGAAAATTTATTGCCTCGCAGAGCCCCCGAGTTTTGATAGAATGTCAAAACTCATAGGGGGTTAGGACTTATGACAGAGTCAAAGTCCTGTGCTTTGAAGAAAGTTCAAGGAGGTGGTTTCATTGGAACAGGAATTAGCATATTCTTTTTAATAAATCGACTGAAAGAACAAGAAAATATTACTGAAGAATTGAAAGCGACAAATCAAATAAAATGGGTTGGAAAGATGAATAATATTAAGAATTGAGAAGAAGAAATTATATTGAACGATTTAATTTATATATAAAGTGATAGAGCGAATCAGAATTTTCATGTTCTACTTGTAGTAAAAATATATTTGTCAGACAACTTGACTATATAATTTTTGTCAAACTTTTTTATAGCTTTATCTATATCATTTTTATGTATAGAAAGCAAGTGAAAATGTTATAATTTATTCAACATGCACATAATATAGAAAAAAGAGCGGAAACTTGCAATGCTTGTTACCGCTCTAAGAAGAAAATCTTAATAATTTCTTTTTTCTGATTCAAGAAGTTGTATTGCAATATTCTTCTTTGATTCAATAAACTCCTTATTGCAATATAAATATACTTCGTTACTATTGTAGCTTCCTGTTAATTTTATTTTGTCTTTGCCAGCATCACTACCTCTTCCATAACAAATAAAAATACCAATCACATGATTAGAATAACCGATCGTGTAAGCTTTGTCTTTTTGGAAATTATACTCTAAATAATACTCTTCTTCATTATTCATATATAAAGTGATTTTTACAGTTTCCAAAGTGAAATCAATGGTTTTTACTTTTTTATTATCACTATATATATCAAGAATTAAATACTCTCCTAAATAATGAAATATGCTAGACATTTTTTTATATGTCAGCATGTATAATTTTGGATTATGAGCAATTCTTGAATAATATTCTATAAAATCCTTGATTTCATCCAAATTATATCTTGCGTTGCCTTGGTGAGTTGTATGATATTGCATTTCTATAATAAGCTCACCATCCTTAGAAACAACTTTTCCACTTGCTTCACGATCAATTGCAAAAATATAGTTGTCAATTGTCGTAGTAATTTCCATAAACTCTGCATAATAGTAACCAAAATCACCTACTCGAATACGATATACTAAGATATCTTCGTTTTCTGTAATAGAAAGATATACTTCATCATCGTCTTCAGTTAATAATTCAATCATATACTTTTTCTCGTCAGTAATTAGATGAAATTTTTTCCATTCATTTCTGACTTTTTTTAATTGCCTTGAATTTTTAATATTGAAATATCTTACTAGCATTCTTTCTAAATTAAGAGTGATGTCGCAATCTGTAGGCAACCATTCATTAAAAATTTTAATTACAGAATCAGATACTTTCAAGTTAGCTACATTACCATTTTCTTCTTTCCGCATAAATTCTCCTTTCCCTCAATTGAGGATAGATATATATATTTTTTTTGCATAATCTAATTATAGCATAGTTTTACATAATGTTCAAGTTTTAAACAATATTAGGTATGTTTCTCTTATTTTAATGTGATTTTTTATTTCTATATTGCAATTTATCAAAAATATGATATACTTTAATAAAACTGATTGATATTTGTATCAATCGTTATGAGAGCCGAAAAAGTTGTAGATAACTACTTCGTTGGCACCAAAAGTCGATAGGTAAATAACAATGTATTATAAAAATACATTGTTATTATTATATAAAACATTATACATATAAAAAAATGTTGAGCATGAAGTAAAAAAAGAAAATGAGGAGAAAATACATGATTTGGAGAATTAAAGATAAAAGGAAAACAAAAAAAGATTTAGTATATTTAGTGTGGAAAGATGTAAAGACAGATAAAAAATATAAAGTAGCAGAATTATATAAACAAAATAATACTTTTTATTTTAAATATATTTTAGAAAATCTAAAAGAAGCACAAGAAAATGGATTTATGCTATTAATACCATTTCCTCAAATTAATGCAATATATTATTCACCATTTCTTTTTGCTAGTTTTGCAACAAGGTTGCCAGATAAAAGAAGACCAGATATTAAAAAAATATTAGACACTTATGGAATGACAGAATATGACGAATTTGAATTGTTAAAAAGAAGTAGTGCAAAACTACCAACTGATAATTATGAATTTGTAAAATAATAGAAAATAGAAAGATAAAACTATATAAATAAAATAAAAAAGGAACGATGGGATTGGTCGCCCAATCCAACACACCTATGATGGGGTGCTACACCGTTCATTTTTGTAATCTGTAATTTAATTATACTGTTTTTAAGTATATTTGTCAACAAATGCTCAAAATGGATTTTAATAGCTAAATTGAAAGTAAAATTGCAAATTTATGTAAAATGTGCTAAAATAATAATAGTGAGAAAATGATTTATGTAAGGAGGTCGGATTAGATATGTATAAATTAAAATATGATTTTAGACAATATAATAATGTTATAGCGACATACATTGATGTACTAATAAATAACAGTATGGCTAGTTTTCAGCAACAAATTAGAAATGGTCAAGTAAAAAATATTGAACATGATTCTAATGCATTAGCTGGCTGTATACAAAACTTAGAAGAATATTTATATTATAATTTCGAAAAATCTCCAGAGAATTTTAACCATATTATTAATACAACTATTAATAATGTACGAGCAATTTCAGTTCTACCCAATAATAAAAGAGGTATATATGGAGAAACACAAGCTCAAAATAAAGTTATTTATATAAATCCTGATTTACGTGATAGCAGATATCTAACAGGTGAAGAAAGAACAAGATTATATATGGCTCATGAATTAGGACATATTGTAAATAATGAATGGATGAAGAAGGTTATAGAATATACTAATCAACAAATTAGACAAGGAAAATTAACAAAAGAACATGCACAATTAATCTATGATGGATTTTCTATGTTAAATGAAGCAACAACACAAAATAGAGCTGAAAATTTTGTTTATGAATTTTCTGGTAAAAGAAGACCAAGTTTAGCATATTATAGAAATGGTAGAATGTTTAATTCCGAACCTTATAAATCGAATTTTGATTATTATGGCGAATTAGAAGAGCCTGCAATAATGTTTGCAAGAACATTAAGAGGGATAGGAAAAGAAGATGATGATATAAAAGCTTTAGATATGCTATCTGAAAGAGCACTTTTACCAAATTTCTTTAATAGAATATTAAATGAATATACAAGAGATGGACAAATGCCAGCATTTATACAAGAAGTACAATATATGGGATTATTAAAGAGAGCAGCATATGCAAATTTTGGTTATGAAGATGTTTCTTACTTACATAAGTCAAAAACATATTTAGAAGGACTTAGAAATGTAACTGCACAAATGAGAGATTATAGAGAACCATTTGATGATGGATATAATGAAAGATAATTATATAATATGATGAATTTGAATTGTTAAAAAGAAGTGGTGCAAAACTGCCAACTGATAATTATGAATTTGTAAAATAAAAAATTTATTCATAAATATATATTGACTTGTTGATAAATAAAATATATAATACTGTTCAAGAAATAGAGAAAAGCATGAGTGTGTCGCCACCAACGTAAGGAGGTGGTGTCTATGGTAGAACAGTATTTATTAATTACAATAAAATTATTATTTGCTGGTCTTGTATCAGTAACTATCATAAACATAGCCTTAATTATTGTACTTGTACATATAATAGGCAAACAAAACTAAAAGAAATACACACTCTGCTTGGCGATAGAGTGTGTATTTAACATTCAAATCGGCGACCACTTAATGTGGCTCTCTATTTCTATATTTATTATAGCATGTTTTAATGATTTGTCAAATAGTATCACAAAAATTTTAAAAAAATATTGCAATATATATTTTGCATTGATATAATAAGAAAAATATAAAGCACAGAAGGAGACAAAAATGAAAAACTATTTAAGAAAAAGTAACTTAATAACAATTTCAGCTATTTTCTTAATAGTTAATTTAATAACTTTTACATTTTAAATAAGGATTTATTCCTTATTTTTTTGTGCTTAAAAATTAGAAAAGCTATTAAATTAAAAGAAGAAAGGAGACAAAAATGAAAGCATTTAACAAAAAAATCGTACTAGAAGATGGAGAAGAATATTTAGGATATGGATTCGGAGCAGACAAAGAAGCAATATGTGAAATCGTATTCAATACATCAATGGTTGGATATCAAGAAATCGTTTCAGACCCATCATACACATATCAAATGGTAGTAATGACATATCCACTAATAGGAAATTATGGAATTACAGACGAAGACTATGAAACAAAACAACCAACAATCGGAGGAATGGTAGTAAGAGAATATAATGACTTACCAAGTAACTTTAGATATACAAAAACATTATCAGAATACTTAGAAGAAAATGATATACCAGCAATATCAGGTATAGACACAAGAAAATTAACAAGAAGTATCAGAAATAAAGGAAGTAGAAAAGTAATCATTACAGATATTACAACAAGTAAAGAAGATGCGTTGAAAAAATTAAAAGCATATGATATTCCAAAAGATGCAGTAGCAAAAGTAAGTTGTAAAAAGAAATGGTATTCAAGAACTGCAAACTATAAATATAATGTAGTAGCAGTAGATTGTGGAATTAAGTTAAATATAGTAAGAAGTTTAAATAAAAGAGGTTGTAATGTGACAATTGTGCCATATAATACAACAGCGAAAGAAATTGAGAATTTAAAACCAGATGGAATTTTTCTATCAAATGGACCAGGAAATCCAGAAGACGTAAAAGAGGTAATAAACCTAGTAAAAGAATTAAGAGGGAAATATCCTATATTTGGAATTTGTTTAGGACATCAAATGATAAGCCTAGCCTATGGTGCAAAAACATATAAATTAAAATTTGGACATAGAGGTGGAAACCATCCAGTTTTAAATTTAAAAACAGATAAGATTGAAATTACAAGCCAAAACCATAGTTATGCAGTTGATGAGAAATCTTTAGAAAAAACAGGTTTAGTGGCTACTCATAAGAATATTTTGGATAATACAATTGAGGGCGTGGAGTGTAAAAAGGATAAGGTGTTTAGTGTTCAATATCATCCGGAGAGTAGTCCGGGACCACAGGATAGTGGGTATTTGTTTGACAAGTTTATAAAAATTATGCAATTTGGAAGATAAGAAAAGCGTGCGCTGAGATGTAATAATAAAAATAAAAAGAAGGGAAAGTGAAAGAAATGCCAAAAAGAAAAGATATAAAAACAGTATTAGTTATAGGTTCTGGACCAATTGTAATAGGACAAGCAGCAGAATTTGACTATGCCGGAACACAAGCATGTTTAGCATTAAAAGAAGAAGGATACAAAGTAATATTAGTAAACTCAAATCCAGCAACAATTATGACAGATACAGCAATTGCAGATAAAGTATATATGGAGCCATTAACATTAGAATATGTAGCAAAAATTATCAGATATGAAAGACCAGATGCAATTTTGCCAGGAATTGGAGGACAAACAGGCTTAAATTTAGCAATGCAGTTATATAGAAAAGGAATTTTGCAAGAATGCCAAGTAGAACTCTTAGGAACAAGCAGTGAAAGTATTGAAAAAGCAGAAGATAGAGAAAAATTCAAAGAGTTATGCCAAGAACTAGGAGAACCAGTATTAGAATCTATTATTGCAGAATCAGAAGAAGAAGGAATAGAAGCAGCTAAAAAGATAGGATACCCAGTTGTTTTAAGACCTGCTTTTACTTTAGGTGGAACAGGTGGAGGATTTGCCGACAATGAAAAAGAATTAAAAGAATTAATTAAACATGCATTAAAACTTTCACCGGTAAATCAAGTATTAGTAGAAAAAAGTATTAAAGGCTATAAAGAAATCGAATATGAAGTAATGAGAGACCATAATGATACAGCAATTACAATTTGTAATATGGAAAATCTAGACCCAGTTGGAATTCATACAGGAGATTCAATTGTTGTAGCTCCAAGCCAAACTTTAACTAATAAAGAATATCAATTGCTAAGAGATAGCGCATTAAGAATTATAAGAGCATTAAAAATAGAAGGAGGATGCAATGTCCAATTTGCTTTAGACCCACATTCTTTTAATTACTATGTAATAGAAGTAAATCCAAGAGTATCTCGTTCATCAGCATTAGCATCAAAAGCTAGTGGATACCCTATTGCAAGAGTTTCAGCTAAAATTGCAGTAGGTATGAGATTAGAGGAAATTCAATTAGCAAATACACCTGCAAGTTTTGAGCCAGCGCTAGATTATGTGGTTTGCAAAATACCAAGATTTCCATTTGATAAATTCACACTTGCTTCAAATAAATTAAGTACACAAATGAAGGCAACAGGTGAAGTTATGAGTGTAGGAAGAACCTTTGAAGAAAGCCTATTAAAAGCAGTAAGGTCATTAGAAACAGGAGTATGTCATATCTATAATAAGAAATTTGATAATATGCAAACAGAAGAAATGATGACATATATAAAAGATGGAACAGATGATAGAATTTATGCTATTGCGGAATTAATCAGAAGAAATGTTGATTTAGGATTAATTTATGATACAACTAAAATTGATATGTTTTTCTTAGAAAAAATCAAAAATATTGTAGATGAGGAAACAGTTTTAACCAAGAATGTTGGAAATATAGAGGTACTAAAAGAAGCTAAGAAAATGGGATTTAGTGATAAATATATTGCAAAAGTATGGAATAAAAAAGAAGCAGATATTTATCTGTTAAGAAAAGAGCATAATATATATCCTGTATACAAAATGATAGATACTTGTAGCAGTGAATTTGAAAGTTATGTGCCATATTTCTATTCAACATATGAAGAAGAAAACGAATCAATTGTAAATGACAAGAAAAAAATAATTGTGTTAGGGGCAGGACCAATTAGAATTGGTCAAGGTGTAGAGTTTGATTATTCGACTGTCCATGCAGTAAAAACTATTAAAGAATCGGGATTTGAAGCAATAATTATCAATAACAATCCAGAAACAGTATCAACAGATTATACAACAAGTGATAAGCTATATTTTGAACCACTAACAGTAGAAGATGTTATGAATATTATTGATTTAGAAAAACCAGAAGGTGTAATTGCAGCATTAGGTGGACAAACAGCAATTAATCTTGCAGGACCACTTTCTAAACTAGGTGTGAAAATAATAGGAACAGATGTAAATGCTATTGAAAAAGCAGAAAATAGAGATGCATTTGAAAGAGTAATGAAAGAATTAAAATTACTACAACCTAGAGGAGAAGCGGTAACTAACATTGAAGATGGAATAAAAGTTGCAAAAGAAATAGGATATCCAGTATTAGTTAGGCCAAGTTATGTATTAGGTGGAAGAGCAATGCAAATTGTTTCTAATCAAAGGGCTTTAGAAAAATACTTAAAAACAGCCGTTGAAATAAATACGGAACAACCAGTATTAGTAGATAAATACATTACTGGAAAAGAATTAGAAGTAGATGCAGTATGTGATGGAAAAGATGTCTTTGTACCAGGAATTATGGAACATGTTGAAAAAACAGGAATTCACTCAGGAGATAGTATAAGTGTATATCCAACATTTAGTGTTAGTCAAAAAGCAAAAGATACTATTTTAGATTATACTGTAAAATTAGGACTAGGAATTGGAATTGTAGGATTATATAATATTCAATTTATTGTAGATAAAAATGAAGATGTATATGTTATAGAGGTAAATCCAAGGTCATCAAGAACAGTACCATTTATCTCAAAATCAACAGGATATTCTTTAGCTGATATTGGAACATTAGTAATGCTTGGAAAATCATTAAATGACCAAGGAATTGATGTTGTATATCCAAAAGAAAAAGAAAAATGGTATGTAAAAGCACCAGCATTTTCATTCTCAAAATTATCAGGTTTAGATGCAACACTTTCTCCTGAAATGAAATCAACAGGAGAAGCAATTGGATATGATAAGAAATTAACAAGAGCCCTATACAAAGCACTACAATCTTCAGGAGTTAAACTTGCAAATTATGGAACAGTTTTTGTAACAATTGCAGATAAAGACAAAGAAGAAGCATTGCCATTAATCAAAAGGTTTTATAATCTAGGATTTAATATAGAAGCGACAAAAGGAACAGCTAAATTTTTAAAAGAACATGGAATTAAAACAAGAGTAAAAAAGAAAATTAGTGAAGGTAGTGAAGAAATCTTAGAATCTCTAAGAAAAGGTTATGTTAGTTATGTAATTAATACAAGAAATATTGACTCAATAGACCAAGAAACAGATGGAACTTTGATTAGAAGATGTGCAACAGAAAATAATGTACCAATGTTAACAGCATTAGATACTGTTAGAGCAGTTTTAGATGTATTAGAAGAAATTACTCTTGGAATTTCGACTATTGATGAATAGAATTTAACCCAGAGAGATATTGACAGAATGCAAAAAAAAATATAAGATATATCATGAAAAATATAAAACAAAAATAAAAGTTAAAGGAGGAATTTATAAATGGAAAAAGAATTAAAAGGTACAAAAACAGAGAAAAACTTAATGGAGGCATTTGCAGGAGAATCACAAGCAAGAAATAAATATACATACTTTGCAAGTAAAGCAAAAAAAGAAGGATATGAACAAATAGCAGCAATATTTGAAGAAACAGCTAATAATGAAAAAGAACACGCAAAAATGTGGTTCAAATTATTACAAGGTGGAGAAATCAAATCAACATTAGAAAATTTACAAGCTGCAGCAGAAGGAGAAAACTACGAATGGACAGATATGTATGACAGAATGGCAAAAGAAGCAAAAGAAGAAGGATTTGACCATATTGCATATCTATTTGAAGCAGTAGGTGAAATTGAAAAAGAACATGAAGCTAGATACAAAAAATTAATTGAAAATGTTGAAGGTGGATTAGTATTTAGCCGTGACGGAGATAGAATTTGGAAATGTAGAAACTGTGGACATATAGTAATTGGAAAATCTGCTCCAGAAATTTGTCCAGTATGTTCTCATCCAAAAGCATATTTTGAAATCAAAGCTGAAAATTATTAATAAATAGAATAAAATAGAGTAAAAAAGTTAGAATTATTTGTACAATATTCTAGCTTTTTTTATTTAATTATGATATAATAAAGAACATAAAAAGGAGAGGAAAATGCCTAAATTCTTTGTAGGAAACAATCAAATAATAAACGATACAATTTATATAAAAGATAAAGATGTAAATCATATAAAAAAAGTTTTACGAAAAAACATAGAAGATGAAATAACTATATGTAATGAAAATACAAAACAAGATTATTTATGCAAGATTACAAATATAGAAGAAAATGAAATAACATGTAAAATACTAAAAGAATTAGAAACAAATGCAGAATCAAATATAGAAGTTAGCATATTTCAAGGACTTCCAAAAGCAGATAAAATGGAGCTAATAATACAAAAATCGGTAGAGCTAGGTGTACATGATATTACACCAATTGAAATGAAAAGATGTGTAGTAAAATTAAAAGAAAAAGATAAGACTAAAAAAATAGAAAGATGGCAAAAAATTTCAGAAGTTGCTGCAAAGCAATGTGGTAGAAATTATATACCTAAAATCAACAATATAGAAAATCTAAAAGAAATATCAGAAAAAATCAAAGATTATGATGCAGTTCTAGTTGCATATGAAGAAGAAAAAGAAAACACATTAAAGAATGAATTAAAATTATTGAAAAAAGATAATCAAGAAAAAAATGATAATGCAAATAACGAAAAAATCAAAATAGCAGTTATAATTGGACCAGAAGGTGGAATAGATAAAGAAGAAATAAATGCTCTAGAAAAAAATGGAGCAAAAATAATTACTCTAGGAAAAAGAATTTTGAGAACAGAAACAGTTGCATTAAATGTTTTAAGCATTATTATGTATGAACTAGAAAATTAAGAAAGGAAAATTTATAAATCATGGAAAAACATAAGATAGCAGTCGAAAAGCTAGAAGAAGAAAGAAAAAACAAAAAAATACCAAAAGAAATATCACAAGAAATATTGAAAAAAATATTTTTAAATCTAATAATTGCAATAGCTGTAATGGTATATTTTGCTATTTTAAATTATTCATATGATAAAATTAATCAAGATAATCTAGTAAATATAATAGAAATATGTTCAGGAGTTTTATTATTAATTAGTTTAATATTACTAGAAGTATCATACAAAAAAGATAGTGGAACACTTGCAATTACAGCAATTGAATTTTTAGTATTAACATTCCACAGCTTACTTATAATACATATAATCACAAGATATGAATATCAATTTCAATTTTACATATTGACATCTTCATATACAATTGCAATATATTATGTGCTAAAATCAATAGTATTATATACAAAAGGAAGAAGAGAATATCTAAAAGGATTAAGTGACATATCAGAAATTGTAAAAAAAGAAGAACCAATTAAGAAAGAAGCTAAAAAGCAGAATCCATCAGAAGAAGAAAAAAAGAAGATGCAACACAAACCAAAATCAGCAAAAGTAGGCAAAAAGAAAAAAGATACAGAAAACAAGCAAGAGGTAAAGAAAAAATCTAAAAATAGTAAAAAAGTAAAAAAAGATGAAGAAAAAATTGAGACAGTAAAAGAGAAAAGTAAAAAAGAAAATACTGAAGAGAAAGATAAAAAAGAAGAAAAAGTAGAAGCTAAAAAACCAAAAACTAAGACAACAAAAAAAACCAGTACTAGAAAAACAAAAACTAAATCAGAATCAAAAGATAAAACAGAGAAGATAGATGACAAATCAGAAAAAGAAAGTAAAGTAAAAGATGAAGAAGCAAAAGAAGAAGTAGTAAAAGAAAAGGCTGAAAAAAAGCCAACAAGGAAAAGAACTAATAAGAAAACAACTAAAAAAGAAGAAACAATAAAAAAATAGAAAAAGAGGAATAAAAAATGATAAAAAGTATGACTGGATATGGAAAATCAGAATTAGAAGTTGAAGAAAGAAAATATCAAGTAGAAATAAAAAGTGTAAACCATCGTTATTTAGACATTTCAGTAAAAATGCCAAAACAAATAAGTTACTTAGAAGAAGATATAAAAAGAAAAATATCAGAAAAAATCAAAAGAGGAAAAATAGACGTATTTGTAACTTTTGAAAACAACTCAATAAAAGGAAAAGAAATAAAAATAAATACAGAAATTGCAAAAGCATATATAGATGAGCTAAGAAAACTAGCCGAGCAGGAAAACTTATCATCAAATATTGAAGTTACAGAAATCACAAAATATCCAGATGTTTTAAGTGTTCAAAACGTAGAAGATGATGATACAATTAGAAATGAACTATTAAAAACAGTAGAAGATGCAACAACTAATTTAGTTTCAATGAGAGAAACAGAAGGAAAGAGAATATCAGAAGACTTACTAAGCAGAATAAATAAAGTACAAGAAAAAGTTACAGAAATATCTTCACTTTCTACTGGACTTATTGAAGAATATGTAGTAAAATTAGAAGGAAGAATTAAAAATCTAATTAAAGACAAAGAAATTGATGAGTCAAGATTAGCGCAAGAAGTTGTAATCTATGCTGATAAATGTTCAATTGAAGAAGAAGTCACCAGATTAAATAGTCATATTTTTCAATTCGAAAAGCAAATAAAAGAATCTCAAGAAGCAGTAGGGAAAAAATTAGATTTTATGATTCAAGAGATGAATAGAGAAACAAATACAATAGGATCAAAAGCTAACAACCTTGAAATTACCAATGGTGTAATTGATATTAAAACAGAATTAGAAAATATTAGAGAACAAGTACAAAATATTGAGTAGAAAGGATTGATTATATGCAGTTAGTAAATATTGGATTTGGTAACATTGTTTCTTCAGATAGAATAGTAGCAATAGTTAGCCCAGAATCTGCGCCAATAAAGAGATTAGTCCAAGAATCAAAAGACAATAAAACAGCAATAGATGCTACATGTGGAAGAAGAACAAGAGCAGTTTTAATAATGGATTCAGGACATATAATTTTATCTGCAGTTCAACCAGAAACTGTAGGAGATAGAATAGATAAAACTGGACAAGATGATAATAGTAATAGTTAATAGAAATTAAAATATTGAATAAATATTTTGATATATATTTAGAATTTTTATGGGAGATGAGTTAAATGATTGTTAAACCAACAGTAACAGAATTATTAACAAAAGCACAAAATAGATATGAATTAGTAATTGCAACAGCAAGAAGAGCAAGACAAATTGCAGCAGGAGCTGAACCATTAACACATGTGAAAGAAGATTCACCTGTTACTTTAGCTGCAAATGAAATTGCAGAAGGAAAAGTAACAATTATAGAAGATAATAATCAAGATGATGAAGAATAATTATTTAATTGTAAAAAGGGGAAGGAAAGGTAACAATATGTTAGTAATTTTATCTGGAGTATCAGGAGCAGGAAAAGACACAATAAAAAAAGAATTAATAAAAAGAATGGAAAATGTAGAATCACTTCCTTCATATACTTCAAGACCTATGAGAGAAGGAGACGTTGAAGGAGGTACATATCATTTTGTAGAAAAAGAAGAGTTTGAAGAAATGATAGAAAATGGCGAATTTTATGAATATGATATTCATCATAATTGCTATTATGGTACATCAAGAAAACTATTAAATGAAAAAATTAATGGTGGAAAAATAATAGTTAAAGATATAGATGTTAATGGAACAGAACATTTAAAAGAATTATTAGAGGAAGATACAAAAATAGTAACAATATATCTTAGAGTACCTAAAGAAGAATTAAAAAGAAGACTTGAAAACAGAATTGATAAGCCAAGCCCACAAGAAGTAATACTAAGACTAAATCGTTTTGATTATGAAGAATCAAGAATTGGTTTGTATGATTATGTTTTAAAAAATGATAATTTAGAAAAAACAGTACAGATAATAATGACTATCATAAAAAATGAAGAAAAATTAGAAAAACTAAATTTTAAAAACTAAAGTTAACAATGTAAATTAATAAACGAAGGAGGAAATAAGCGATGAAAGAAGCAAAAAAAGCAGAAGAAAAAAATGTTGAAGACAAAAAGGTAAACAATGAAGAAGTAGAAGCAAAAAGATTAAGTATGCCAGCAACAGTTTTAATTACAATAGCTGCAACATTAGGAGCAATTGTAGTTGCAAGAGTTATATATTTCATAATAACAGGATCTTAAAGTTGAAAAACAATTAAAATATTGGCATTATTAAACTTCATTTGAAATTAAATTTTAGATAAAAGTTGAGATTGAAAAATTTTCTTTTCTCAACTTTTTTATTTATTATATGTATAAAAAACAATATAAATGAGAATAACAAGAATAGATATTTAATTTTTACATCAAGCAATTTGTATTTAATGAGCAGAAAAGAAAACATTTAAATTTTTTTTGAGTTAGGAGAGATGATGTTGAAAAAAGATAATAATAACAATGATATTAATAATGTTAATCAACTAAATTATAAAGATGAAACACATTCTAGGGAAGTAGAAGTAGGAGAAGATGCAACAAAATATGGGGAATTCATATCATCATATTTTGCATGGATAACATTACCAGAACAAAAAGATAAAGCAAAAAAATTAGAAAATATAACAAAAACAAATAAAGATAAGAAAGAAGAAAAAACAGAAAAATAGTATGAAATAAAGAGAATAAACGAGAAAAAATAAGAAAAAGAAAGTTTTTATATAGAAAAAATATTACAAAAGGTCAGAAAAGGTCAAAAAATGTTTTAAAAAGCACTTGAAAATATTTTAAAAGTGAGTATAATATATATTGTAGGTCAAAGAAAGTCAAAGTCAACAAAACGATATATGATATATATTTGAAAATAGATAAAGACAATATATTGGAGGCGAAAGAAGATGAGAATGTCAGATTTAATTGAAGAATTCATAAAAGATTTATTTGATGGCAATGAAGAAATAGAAATACAAAGAAACGAATTAGCAGAACACTTTAATTGTGTACCATCACAAATAAACTATGTAATATCAACAAGATTCAAGCCATCACAAGGATACTATGTTGAAAGCAAAAGAGGTGGCGGAGGACACATAAAAATAAAAAAGGCAACTAATAGTAAATCAGACTATCTAATGTATATCATTAAAAACATTGGAAAACAAATAACATCAAATGAAGTAGATATACTAATTAGTGACTTTCTTTCATATGGTGTAATAGACCAAAAAGAAGCAAAACTACTTAAAGTTGCAACAAGTGATAATGTATTACAACTAACAAAAGATATAAAAGACGAAGTAAGAGCAAGAATATTTAAAAATATGTTAATAAATTTAGAATAATGATTTGGGGACGGAGGAAAAATCATCAAAAGAAAAAAGCACGCGTCTTCAAATATTAAAAGGAGGAGATTAAAATGTTATGTGATAACTGTGGAAAAAGAGAAGCAAATGTAAGATATTCAGAAAATATCAATGGAAAAGTAAGAGAACTTAATTTATGTGAGGAATGTAGTCAAAAATTAGGAATTGGACATATGGATTTTAGTATGCCAATGGATTTTTCTAATTTCTTTGGTGACTTCATGGAGAAATTTGCAAAACCAGAATGGATGCCACTATTAAATGAGGTCAAAACATTAACTTGTGATAATTGTGGATATACATTTGATGATATTGTAAATACAGGAAAATTAGGATGTGGTAATTGCTATGATGTATTTGAAGCAAAATTAGACCCAATAATTAAAAGAATACAAGGTGCAAATAGGCATGTAGGCAGAATTGGAAAAATTATAGATAATAAAATTGATGAAAAATTAAAACAATCTGAAAGTAAAGAAAATAATACTTCAAACAATATGAATAATGCAGATAATAGCAAAGTAGAAAGCGCTAATAATAGCAAAGATAATGATAAAAAGGCAAAATTAGAGCAATTACAAGAGCAATTAAAATTAGCAATTAAAGAAGAAAGATATGAAGATGCAGCAAAAATAAGAGACGAAATCAAAAAGTGCTAATTAGGACGGCCCCGATTTGCACTAAATTGTGCAAAAGGGACAGGTCAAAGTGCAATTTGGGGCTGTCCTAATTAGCACCCTTTGCATAGAAAGAAGAAAGGTGGTAAAACATGAATTGGTATTTACAAAGTAGTGAAAATAGCGATGTAGCAAAAAGTACACGAATTAGATTTGCAAGAAATATAGCAGGATTTCCTTTCAATCTAAAAACAAAACAAGAAAGGGAAGCGTTAGAAAATAAAATAAAAGACAATCTATATGGAATAGGATATGGACTCAAATTTTTTAAACTAAAAGATATAGATGATATAACAAAAATGAGTTTAGTTGAAAAAAATCTTATAAGTCCAGAATTTGTTTTAAAGAAAAATGAAACAGGAAGCATATTAATAAATGATGAGGAAAATATCTGTATAATGATAGGTGAAGAGGACCATTTAAGAATACAAGTATTTAATTGTGGACTAGACTTAGAAAATACATTAAATTTAGCAATTGAGCTAGATGAAAAAATAAATAGAATTTTAGGATATGCAATAAATAAAAAATATGGATATTTAACAGCATGCCCAACTAATGTTGGAACAGGATTAAGAGCAAGTGTAATGTTACATCTTCCAGCTTTAGAGCATACTGGAAACACTGCAAAGATTTTAAATGCAGTTAGTAATTTTGGAATTAGCATTAGAGGTATATATGGCGAAAATTCTAAAAGCACCGGAGATATGTATCAAATTTCTAATAGACAAACATTAGGCATTACTGAAAAGGAAATTATTGAAAGAGTAAAAGTAATTTCTGAGAAAATTATTGAACAAGAAAGAAAAGCTAGAAAAATGTTAGCAGATGATAAAATTGAGTTCGAGGATATGATTTATAGAAGTTTTGGAATTTTAAGTAATTGTAGAAAGATATCTTTAGAGGAAACAAGGGAATTACTTTCAGATATCAAACTTGGTGTTGATTTAGGTATTTTAGATGAAATTACTGATTTGCAAGTTCAAAAATTGTATTTATATACTAAACCAGCAAATTTGCAAAAGTATTTAGGTGAACAATATGATTCTTATGAAAGAGATGTTAAAAGGGCTGAAGTTATTAAACAAATCTTAAACGAAAAAAAATAGAAATGTGTCCCAAAATGGACAAAAATGTCCAAACGGAAACGTCCCCAAAAGGACATTTGAAAGGAGTTGAAAATTATGACATACAAATTTACAAATAGAGCTAAAAAAGCAATAGAAATTGCAAACGAAGTAGCAATTGAGTTAGGACATAATTATATAGGAACAGAACATATATTATATGGTCTAGCAAAAGAAGGAAGTGGAGTAGCTTCAAAAGTTTTAGAAAACCAAGAAGTAACACCAGAAAATATTATAGACAAAATCGTAGAATTAGTAGGTCAAGAACAACCAATAGAAGGAACATTAGGATTTACACCTAGAACAAAAAGAGTAATAGAAAGCGCATTTATAGAAGCAAGAAAGCTAGGATATAACTATATAGGAACAGAGCATATGTTAATTGGCATTCTAAGAGAAGGTGACAGCATTGCAGCACGTATTTTATTAGAATTAAATGTTAGTATACCAAAACTATACAATGAAATAGTAAAAGTCATAAATGAAGGTGAAGACTTTATCGGTGAGGACAACAAAAATGAAACGGACTCTAAAAAAGGAAGCTATAACAAAACAACTACATTAAACCAATTTGGAGAAGACTTAACTAAAAAAGCAAGAGAAGGAAAATTAGATCCAATTATAGGAAGAAAAGAAGAAATAGAAAGAGTTATACAAATTCTATCAAGAAGGACAAAAAATAATCCATGCTTAATTGGTGAACCAGGTGTTGGTAAAACAGCAGTTGTTGAAGGATTAGCACAAAAAATAGTAGCAGGAGATGTGCCAGAAATATTAAAAGACAAAAGAGTTGTAAGTGTAGATATTTCAGGAATGGTAGCAGGTGCTAAATATAGAGGAGACTTTGAAGAAAGAATCAAAAAAGCATTGCAAGAAGTAAAAAAAGCAGGAGATGTAATACTATTCATAGATGAAATTCACACAATAGTTGGTGCAGGAGCTGCAGAAGGAGCAATAGATGCAGCAAATATTTTAAAACCTTTACTTGCAAGAGGTGAAATCCAATTAGTAGGTGCTACAACTTTAAATGAATATAGAAAATTTATCGAAAAAGATGCAGCTTTGGAAAGAAGATTTAGCACAGTAACTGTAAATGAGCCAAGTGAAAAAGATACTGTAAAAATCTTAAAAGGCATAAGAGACAAATATGAAGCACATCATGGAGTAAAAATTACAGATGAAGCAATAGAAGCAGCAGTTACAATGTCTACAAGATACATCAATGATAGATTCTTGCCAGATAAAGCAATAGACTTAATAGATGAAGCAGCATCAAGAGCAAAATTAAAAACATATACAGAGCCAGATAGTTTAAAAGAATTAGAAGAACAAATTGAAGAAATGCAAAAAGATAAAGAAGAAGCAGTACGTACACAAAAATTTGAAAAAGCAGCTGACTTAAGAGATAAAGAAAAAGAATTAAAAGATAAATATGAAAAAGAGCAAAAGAAATGGAAAAATAAAAACAATAAATCTGTTACAAATATAACAGAAGAAAACATAGCAGAAGTAATATCAAGTTGGACAGGAATTCCAGCAAAGAAAATAACAGAAGACGAAAATGAAAAATTAAAAAATCTAGAAAAGAACTTACATGCAAGAGTAATTGGACAAAATGAAGCAGTTGAAGCAGTAGCAAAAGCAATAAGAAGAGGAAGAGTTGGACTAAAAGATCCAAAAAGACCAATAGGTTCATTCCTATTCTTAGGACCAACTGGTGTAGGTAAAACAGAATTATCAAAAGCATTAGCAGAAACACTATTTGGTGATGAAAATGCATTAATAAGAATCGACATGTCTGAATACATGGAACCACATTCAGTATCAAAATTAATAGGATCACCTCCAGGATATGTAGGATTTGATGAAGGTGGACAATTAACAGAAAAAATAAGAAGAAAACCATATTCAGTAATATTATTTGACGAAATTGAAAAAGCACATCCAGATGTTATGAATATGTTATTACAAATACTAGAAGATGGACGTCTAACAGATAGCCAAGGAAGAACAGTCAACTTTAAAAACACAGTAATAATCATGACATCAAATATAGGAGCAAGATTAATAACAGACAAAAAATCATTAGGATTTAGTCAAGATGCTGTTATAAAAAACTCAGACGGAAAAGAATCAAGTAAAAATGCTGAAGAAAAAGCAAAACTAGAAAAACAAAATAAAGATTATGAAGAAACTAAAAAAGCAGTAATGGAAGAATTAAAAAGAGAATTAAGACCAGAATTCATAAACCGTATTGATGAAATAATAGTATTCCATAAACTAACAGACGAAGAAATCAGTCGAATAATAGATTTAATGTTAAAAGAAGTACAAAACAGATTACAGGCACAAAAAATCAAAATAGAAATCGAGCCAGAAGTAAAAGAATTAATTGCAAGCAAAGGAATAGACAAAGCCTTTGGAGCAAGACCACTAAGAAGAACAATACAAAACATGTTAGAAGACAAACTTGCAGAAGAAATCTTAGATGGAAACTTGAAGAAAAACAAAACAACAAAAATAGGAGTAAAAGGCGGCGAGATAGTTGCAGGGATTTAGGGACGGTCCTCTAAATCCCTGCTTCTAGGGATTCGGGGACGGACCTTTAAATTTAGATAATATTGTCCTTTTTATAATGCAAATTATTGACGAAGAAGAATAAATTGTATAAAATATAAAAAAAGTAAAATATAGGGGAGTTTAATATGCGAAATATTAAAGGAAATATATCAATTTTAGCAATAATAACAATTATTATAATAACTTTTATAGTTTTATTTATAATTAGTTTATCAGAAGACGAATTAGAAAAGTCAAAAGATAGTAGTATGTTTTATAAAGAAGAAAATACAAGTATAAAAGTAAAAGACGGAGAATTTATATTGCCAGCAGGATTTAAAGTATCAGAAGATACTGGAGAAACAATAGATGAAGGAATAGCTGTAGAAGATATAGAGAAAAATCAATTTGTATGGATTCCAGTAGATACTGAAAATTTTGAAACAGAATTTGTGAGAATAGAAGGATATGCAAACGGAAAATTACAAGAATTTTTGACGGATTGTGGAGAAGCAAATAGAATGGGAATAAATGAAAAGATAGAAGAATCAATAATTACTCAAAATGAAGCAAAAGCTATGTATGAAAGTGTAGAAAAAAATAAAGGATTTTATATTGGAAGATATGAAACAGGTATTGATACTAATGGAGAAGCGATTATAAAAAAAGGAGCAAAAGTATACAATAACGTTAAATGGTCAAGTGATGAAGAAAGTAATTCAAATACATCAAACAAAGATAAAGGAGCAGTGGAACTAGCAAGAGGTTTTAGTGATTCAAATAATTATTTAACGGCTAAAAGCACACTAATATATGGTGTACAATGGGATGAAGTAATGAAATATTTAGAAAATATTGAAAATGAAGATGGAAATTTAACGAAATACATCCAAGATAGTACAAAAAAAGGATGGTATAGTAGTAATTTAAATGAAAACAAAGAACTTCAAACAGGAATAGATTTTGAAACAGAAAAAAATAAAGTTAAAAATATTTATGACTTAGCTGGAAATGTATATGAATGGACAATGGAAGCATATAAAAATGATAAAAGAATTATAAGGGGAGGTTGCTATGTAAATACAGGTTATGGAGCACCTGCTTCTAATAGATATGAACAAGAACCAACATATACTAATAATTATATAGGATTTAGAATAGCTCTATATTTAGAAAATTAGGGAAAATCATCCCTAATTTTTATTTTACATCAGATAAAAATTATGATAGAATATAGACACTATATAAAAGGATTAAGAAATTGGATTGAAGGTCCGTCCCAGAATCCCTAAAAGCAGGGATTTAGAGGACCGTCCCCTAATCCCAGCAAAGGTGGTAAAATGTTAGAGAAAGTAAATTCATCTGAAGATGTAAAAAATTTAACAACAGAAGAGAAGAAAGAATTAGCAGATGATTTAAGAAAATATATATTAGAAATAGTATCAGAAAATGGAGGGCACTTAGCTTCTAATTTAGGTGTAGTTGAATTAACAATTGCACTACATAGTGTGTTTAACTTGCCAGAAGACAAAATAGTATGGGATGTTGGACATCAAACTTATGTGCATAAAATTTTAACTGGAAGAAAAGAGCAAATGAAAACATTAAGGAAATTAGATGGTTTAGCAGGCTTTCCAAAGACTAAAGAATCTGAAACAGATTGCTTTAATACTGGACATAGCAGTACATCTATTTCTGCAGCATTGGGTATGGCAAGAGCAAGAGATATAGAAGGCAAGAAAAATCATGTTATTGCAGTTATTGGAGATGGAGCATTAACAGGAGGGATGGCGCTTGAAGCTTTAAATGATGCTGGATATAGTCAAACAAGCCTAACAGTTATATTAAATGACAATGAAATGAGCATCTCCAAAAATATTGGTGGCTTAAGTATGATGCTAAGCAAACTAAGAACAAAAAAGAGTTATACAAAACCAAGTGTATCAGCTAAGAAAGCAATTTTAAAAATACCTGTTATAGGTAAGCCATTTGTAAAAATAGTCCAAAGAGTGAAAAGAAGTATAAAACAATTGGTTATTCCAAAAATGTTTTTTGAAGATATAGGATTTAGATATTTAGGACCAGTAGACGGGCATAATGAAGAAGAGATAGAAAGAATGTTAAAAATTACTAAGGAACTAGAAGGACCAGTACTTTTACATGTATTAACTAAAAAAGGAAAAGGCTATAAAATAGCAGAAGAAAACCCAGACAAGTTTCACGCAACAGGTCCTTTTGATATTGAAACAGGTAAAAGTAAAAAAGAAAAAAGTAAAGACTATTCAAAAGTATTTGGGGATAAATTAGTAGCATTAGCAGAAGAAAATGACAAAATTGTTGCAATTACAGCATCTATGAAAGATGGAACAGGCTTAGCAAGATTTGCAAAAGAATTTCCAGATAGATTTTTTGATATTGGAATTGCAGAGCAACACGCTTTAGGATTAGCTGCTGGAATGGCAAAAGCAGGTGTTATACCAGTAGTACCAATCTATTCTTCATTTTATCAAAGAGCATATGACCAAGTAATACATGACATAGCAATTCAAAATCTACCAGTTGTAATGTGCGTGGATAGAGCTGGTTGCGTTGGAGCAGACGGAGAAACTCACCAAGGTTTATTAGACATGGCATTTTTTAGATTAGTTCCAAATTTAAATATAATGGCACCAAAAGATTTTAAAGAACTTGAAGATATGTTAGAATTTGCAATAAAATTGAATAAACCTGTTGTAATTAGGTATCCTAGAGGAGAAGAAGACAAATACAAATTTGAATATCATAAAAAAATAGAATTAGGAAAAGCAGAGATTATTCAAGAAGGAAAAGATTTAACAATTATTGCAATTGGAAAAACTGTTGCAAAAGCAACAAAAATAGCATACGAAATAGAAAAACATGAATTTGAAAATGGACAAGTTTCAGTAGAAGTTATAAATGCAAGATTTTTAAAACCATTAGATAGAGAAACAATAAAATCTTCAATATTAAAAACTAAAAATGTAATTACAATAGAAGATGGAACGGTTATAAATGGTTTAGCAACAGCGATAAAAGAACTAATTGTAGAAGAAAAGCTAGAAGAAATTAATTTAAAAACATATGCATATCCAGATAAATTTATTGAACATGGTAGTGTAGAAGAGTTAGAAAAAAGATATAAAATAGACGAAGAAACAATTATAGATGATTTTATAAGGAGGAAAGATGGACAAGCAACAAATATTAAAAGAATATAAAAAACAAGAAGATAAAATGTGTTTATCACAAATACTAGATAAAATAGAATTTTCTAAAAGTAAGCAAAAAATAGAATTTTCAGATTTTTTAGACATGTATCAAGTAGCTCTTGTAGAAAATTTTTTTAGAAAAATTAAATTTGATAATTATAAACTATATGGTGGGTATGAAGATGCTGAAAGAAAAATAGCTATAATATATCCAGAAAAATATGATGAAGAAATGCTTCAAAAAAATTATAATAAAATTTTAAAAGTAGTAAAAATAATATTACCAGATGAAGAAAAAGGAAAATATACACATAGAAACTATTTAGGTGGAATAGTTAAATTAGGATTAAAAAGAGAAAAAGTAGGAGATATAATAGTTTCAAATGAAGGAGCAGAAATAATTACTTTAGCAGATTTTGCAAAAATACTATTAGAACAACTACCTAGTCTAACTAGATTTAATAATGCAAAGATAATAGAAAAAGAAATATCAGAACTTGAAGTACAAGAAGCAAGAGTTGAAGAAGTTAAAATAATAGTACCATCACTTAGAATGGACAACATTGTTTCAGATCTAATTAGAACTTCAAGAAATAAAGCATTAGAAGTAATTAAACAGGAAAGAGTTTTTGTTAATGGACAAAATGAAACAAAACCATCTAAAAGTATAAAAGTAGGAGATAAAATTACTGTTAGAGGAAAAGGTAGATTCGTTATTAAGCAGATTGATGGTACTACAAGAAGTGGAAGGACTGTTTTAGTAGTAGAAAAATTTGTATAATTAAAAAAGTAAGCTTTTATGATATAAATTCTAGTTAAAATGAGATTTAGCCAGAATTTGTTATTTTTTGACAATATTTATCTATTGACACAATTTATACAAATAAGTATAATGTAAATGCAATTGATTATAAAGGAAATGAAATATTAAATTTTATAAGAAAGGAGGAAAAATCTATGACAGATAAAGAAAGAGATGAATTATTAATAAATATGGCTAATGACATGAAAAATGTAAAAAGTGACATGAATAACGTAAAAAGTGACATGAAAAATGTAAAAAGTGACATGAATAACGTAAAAAATGACATGAAAGAAAGGGATGTCATATTACAAAAACTATCTGATGACATGAAAGAAAGAGACAAATTATTAATAAATATATCTAATGACATGAACAAAATGAAAAACGACATGAATAATATGAAAAATGAAATGAAAGATATAAAAGAAGAACAAAGAAGCTTAAGTAGAACAGTTGCAAAAATAGAAGTAGAGCATGGAGAAAAATTACAAATACTATTAGATGTAGTCACAGGACAAGAAGAAAAGAACAAAGAATTTGAAAGAAGATTTGAAGAACATGAAAAAATATTAAGCGACCATGATGACGAAATTTATTACTTAAAAGAAAAAATAGGGTGAAGGAAATAAAGGATTATTTTAGTTCAACAACAGTAACACCCATTTCTCCTTCACCAAAAGAGCCAAGACGGAAAGACTTTACATGTGGGTTAGTCTTTAAAAATTTGTGAATACCATTTCTCAATTTACCAGTACCTTTACCATGAACAATTCTGACAGTTTGTAATTTTGCTAAAGAACAGTCATCTAAGAATTTATCAATAACAAATATTGCTTCATCAACATTATATCCAATAACATTAATTTCAGATTTAGCATTTTTAGTTTTTGAAATATCAGCATAACCATAAGAGCTAGAAGTATTTCTATTCAAAGTAAAATTAGTTTTATTAGAACTATTTTTATCTAATTTAGAATTATTTAATTTCGAATTATCCAATTTATCAAGATATTTAATATTTACATTAGTTTTCATATTTCCAATTTGAACTTGAACTTCATTTGACTTAGAAACACGAGAAACTACCACACCAGGTTGTTTTAAAGTCTTAACAAAAACCTTCATATTTAAATAGATATCTTCAGGTTTTAATATAGAAGCATTTTTAGAAGAATCATTTTCAGAGCTATCCTCATTGTCATCATATATCTTAATATCTTTAATCTTAGAATTTAAAGCATTTCTCAAATTAGATAATTCAGCATTATTAGATAACTTATTTTCTTTTGCCAAACTATTCATTTCCTTTATAATCTCATTTGCATCTTCTTTGGCATCTAACAAAATATTTCTAGCCTTAACTTTAGCATTATTAATCAACTCTTCTTCCTTATTTTTCAAAGATTGATTATCCCTTTCCAAAGATTTACGTAGCATTGAAACTTGATTCAATTCCTTAGTTATATCTTCTTTTTCCTTTTCAATTAAAGCCTTATCATCATAAATACTTTTCAATAAATTTTCAAAGGCAATTTCTTTAGAAGAAAGATGACTTTTAGCATTGTCAATAATTTTTTCATCTAAACCTAACTTTTTACTAATTTCAAACGCATTACTTTTTCCAGGAATACCAACTAATAACCTATATGTAGGAGTTAGTGTTGAAACATCAAATTCAACAGAAGCATTCTCAAAATCATCTGTTGCTAAGGCATATTTTTTTAGTTCTGGATAATGAGTAGTAGAGATAGTTAAAGCACCAATTTCTTTAATATGCTCTAAAATACTTATTGCAAGATTTGCACCTTCTAAGGGGTCTGTTCCAGAGCCTAGTTCATCTAGTAATATTAAAGATTCAGATGTGAAATTCTTTAATATATCAACAATATTTGTCATATGAGATGAAAATGTACTAAGCGAACTAGTAATATCTTGGTCATCACCAATATCAGCAAAAACATTGTCAAATACATATATTGAAGAATTTTCGTCACATGGTATTGCAAGACCTGAACATGCCATACAAGTTAAAAGACCAACGGTTTTTAATGTAACAGTTTTTCCACCAGTATTTGGACCTGTAATTAATAAAGTGGAAAAATCTTTCCCTAAAGATAAAGTGATAGGAACAACTGTATCTTTAGAAATTAGAGGATGCCTTGCATTTTTTAAATCAATTTCTTTTTTATCTGAAACTTTAGGAATAATTGCATTTATTGATTTCGCAAATTTAGCTTTTGCAAATATAAAGTCAAGTTTTCCAATAATATCTACATCATCTTTTAATTGAGATATAATAGGTACAAATAATTGACTTAATTCAAACAATATTCTTTCTATTTCAATATTTTCACTATTTATTAATTCATGTATCTCATTATTCATCTCAAAAACTGATAATGGTTCAATAAAGACTGTTGAGCCTGCATTTGAAACATCATGTATTAAACCTTTGACTGAAGAACGATATTCTTCTTTTACTGGTATTACAAAACGTTCGTTGCGTATTGTAATGATAGGTTCTTGAATGTATTTGCTATATGAAGAAGAATGTATCATATCATTTAATTTACTTCTAATATCTTGCTCCAAATTCTTTTTCTTTCTTCTTATAGAAGACAGCTCTTTAGATGCTCTATCATCAATTACATCTTCTTCTAATATACAAGAAAATATTTTAGAAGAAATTGAATTATTTGAATAAAGCACATTAAATAAATCTGAAAGAATTGGAAAAGAATCAGCAGTAATAAAATCTTTATCAAAATATGACTTCAATTCCTCAGCATTTTTTAAAATGTTTGCTAAATTTAAAAGTGATTTAGTGTTTAAACTTTGTCCACTTTCAAGTTGTTTTAATGAAACAGTAATATCAGACACATCATAAAAAGAAGGAAAAGAATTACGCATTGATAAGTTTATTGCTTCAAGTGCTTCTTGTAATAATGAAACAACTTTTGATTTTTCGTTACTAGGCAATAAATCTTTAACTAAATTCTTTCCATATTCTGTTGAGCAATAATTATTTAATTTTTCTAATATTTTGTTGTATTCTAATTTTTCTAAATGGTTTGTGTTCATAATATATAAATCTCCTAACTTGTTGATATATCTATTATACAGGTGTTTTTGGGGTTAGTCAACAACTAATAAAAAATTCAAAAAAGAAAGAATAAAACCATTGACAAAAACAATGTATTACGTTAGAATAAAAAATGTAAATAATAAGTACATTTTAGATTGCAAAAAGAACATTGAAAAATACATATCCTGGTTGTAAATAGTTTACTTGTAATGATTAGAAGTAAATATAAGTTTTTTTTGCAAGATAGAATGGAAAATTAGATACAAAAAGAATAAAAAAGCAAAAATTAGAAAATATTAAACGTAAGAGAAATAAGAGGAGGAAACACAAAATGCAAGAAAAAGTAAAAAGAAACAAAAGTGCAAAAAATATTCAAAAACAGGCAAAAGGTATTACATTAATAGCCCTTGTCATAACTATCATTGTGCTATTAATTTTAGCTGGAGTATCAATAGCAACATTAACAGGAGAGAATGGAATATTAACACGAGCAAATGATGCAAGGGTTAATACAGGAATAGGAGAAGAAAAGGATGCGATAGGATTAGCATATAATGCGGTAATGACAGATACTTTAGGAGATGGAGTAGAAGCAGGAAAATTACAAGAAGAATTAAGAAACAATGGATATACAAATGCAACAGCGGTGGATAATGGAGATGGAAAAATAAAAGTAACATTTCCAGATACAGGTAGGTCATATTTAGTTGATAGTAATGGAAATATAACAGAAACAGGAACTGGTGAAAATCCAACAGAAGGAGTACAGCCAGGAGAAATAGTTACAACAACTGAAAAAAATAACTATACAGATTCAGAAGAAAATAAGGCAACAGTACCAGCAGGATTTGTTGTATCAAAAATACCAGAAGAACAAAAAGTATCAAGTGGATTAGTAATATATGATATACCAGAAGATAAATTAGCAGATGTAGATTGGACAAAGAAAAATGCTGATGGAGCATATAATGTACAAACATTATATAATCAATTTGTATGGATACCAGTAGCAACAGGAGGAGAATATATAAGAAATTTCAGTTATCCAAGTTATTATGATTCTAATTTAGATGACACACCAGAAGGTTCAACATTTACAGATACAGGTTATTTACCAGAAAGAATACAAGGTGCAGATGATGCAGAAAGTAATGAAACAGCAGAAAGAAATGCAGTAATGAAATATAATGGATTTTATATTGCAAGATACGAAGCCGGAAAAGATACAGACGGAACAACAGTAATAAGTAAGCAAGATGCAACAGTATATACAGATGAAACACAAACAGAATTTAAAGCCATTGCAAAAACAATGTATACAGGTTCTGCAGTAAAAAGTGCAATGTGTTCAGGAATACAATGGGATATGGTAATGAAATTTGTAGATGGAAAAAAACCAGCACAAGGGGAGATATATGATGTAAGAACATATGATGCAAATAGACATACAGGAAGTAAAACAACAGCAGGAAAAAATGAATATGACAAAGTACAAAACATCTATGATTTAGAAGGAAATTGTTATGAATATGTAGCAGAAAAAAATAACACAAGCCTTCCGTTTGTTTATCGAGGAGGCTACTACAATAAGAATAGCGGCTACAGAGCGAGCAAACGCTATCGCTATGATGACTTTGCCAACGGCACCCTTACCTTCCGTCCAGCACTTTATATAATGTAGAACCTGACGTAGGGACACTAAAATGGAAAAATATAGAAAAGAGCTCAAAGGCTTGAAACTGTAACAAATTTGTAATTCGA
>CALXFF010000007.1 GCA_944387525.1 uncultured Clostridia bacterium
GTTCCTTCACTATCTTTTACTACCATTGTTGTATTGTCTGTGTCTACTACATATGTTCCATTTTCTATTTTCTTTGCTACACTTAATTCTATAGTTCCATCAAATTTTTTGTATCCTTCTGGTCCACTTGTTTCTGTTATTGTATATGTATCTGGTGTTGATGTATCTGTTATTTGGAATGTTCCTATATTTACTATTCCACTTGCATTTGTTGCTGTTTTATTTTCTCCATTTACATTAAATACTGCTCCTGATAGTTTTGCTCCTGTTTCTCCGTCTTGTTTTACTATTTCTAATTCATAATTTCCTTCTACTTTTTCGTTGTCTACTGTTATTGTTATCTTTCCTGTTGTTTTGTCTATTGTTACTGGTATGTTTTGAGTTATTTGCGTTCCTTCACTATCTTTTACTACCATTGTTGTATTGTCTGTGTCTACTACATATGTTCCATTTTCTATTTTCTTTGCTACACTTAATTCTATAGTTCCATCAAATTTTTTGTATCCTTCTGGTCCACTTGTTTCTGTTATTGTATATGTATCTGGTGTTGATGTATCTGTTATTTGGAATGTTCCTATATTTACTATTCCACTTGCATTTGTTGCTGTTTTATTTTCTCCATTTACATTAAATACTGCTCCTGCTAATTTTGCTCCTGTTTTTCCATCTTGTTTTACTATTTCTAATTCATAGCTTCCTTTTAAATCTGGTATTTCGATTTCTAATTTTCCTGGTACTGTAATTTCTTCTTTCTCTGGTATTAATATTGGTTGTTCATTTGGTCCTGTACTTGATGCCCATAATTTGAATTTCATCTCATTATAAGTTATATTTACTTCTATACTTATTGTTGATTTTAAAGTTTTTTCTACAGGTAGTGAAATATAGAAATCTTTTCCAATTAAATCTTCAATTGTTGTTCCATTTGATACTTGGCTCTTGTTTTGATCTAGTAAAATATAATCCTCTGTTGCTGTATCATTTATTTTAGTAATAAATTCTAAATCATATGCTTTTATATTGTTTTGTGTTATGTGAATTGGTCCTATTATTGTTCTTGAACCTTGTATCTCATAACTTAAGGCTTTCGTATCTAATTGTATTGGTGCTGTTGTTGTACTTGACAAATTATCATATTCAGGTGCTTTTTCTATTGCAGTTTTAACTAAATACTTGTATAAAATTTCTGCTTGTATTTGTCTTTGTTGTCCTTCACGCTCTCCTAAGTTATAGTCTGCCAAACTTGAGTATGATACACCTCTATCTGTATAATAAAGCCATCCTGAATCAGAATTTCCGGTTTGGTCATATACGTCAGGATTTTCACCATAATTTGTGAAATACCATAATGCTGCTTGTTGTACTGCTTCTATATCATCATCTGTTAAATGGTATTTGTATGCACTACTATGTATTCCTGCTGCATTTAACAAATTATCTTTATAACTTTCATCAGAAATTCCATCATAGTAAAATAGATCTAATACTGCTAATATTCCACTATATTGGCTTATTGTACCACCACCATCTAATTGTATAGTACCATCTACTAGACCTTTCAATATATTATTCTGGTTACGTATTGCATCTTTTTCTGTTTTCATATCATAAAATACGTTATATACTACTTTTTCATCTACATTTTCGAATCCAGCTCCTGCTTTTAAGCAATATATATTGTTTTCAGAGTATGAATTTGATGATGCACTTTGATATTCTACTACATTCCAAATTTTAGCTCCTCCTGAATTTGGATCTCCTATTGCATATCCTAGTCCTCCACTTCTAAGTTCAGTTATTCCAACATATTTTGGATTGCTTGATGAATCTGTTCCTAAAACTTTTCCGTTGAGAGCAAGAATCATTGAAATCACTAATAATAAAATTATTAAAATTTTTGATTTAATTGTTTTCACTTTAATTTCTCCTTTTTTATAAATATAATCATCTTTAAGTATTATATCACTTTTTGTTAATTTTGTCTATCCCTGTCGTTTAAGTATTTTCGCAATATTAAATATACATTACGGAACAATTATTCTTATGTTTTATTACAATTATATTACTTTTAATTTACAATTTTTTTGCATATAGAAAATATAATTTTATAATGCAAAAAGAGATAGTAATTTTATTGGTTCTATCTCTTTTGTATCTAGTATATATTTTATTTTTCTTCTTTTTTTGGCTTATTCCATGAAATATAATCACAAGATTTAGGATTATTTTCACAAATATAGTAATTTCTTCTTCTTTTTGTTTTTCTAACTTGTACTTTTCCTCCACATTTAGGACATGGTACATCAATTGTTTCTACAATTGGTTTTGTGTTTTTACACTCAGGATATCCTGGACATGCTAAGAATTTTCCATATCTTCCATATTTATATACCATCATTCTACCACATTTTTCACATGGTATATCAGATACTTCATCTACTAATTCAACATGTTCTAATTCTTTGTCTACTTTTTCTATTTCTTTTTCAAAAGGTCCATAGAATTCTCTAATCATCTTTTTCCATGGTTCTTTTCCTTCTGCAATTTCGTCAAATTCGTTTTCTATTTTAGCTGTGAATTCTACATTTATTACATCACCAAAATTTTCTGTTAGCAATTTATTCACGATTTTGCCTAGTTCCGTAGGGACTAATTGCTTTTGTTCTTTTTCAATATATCTTCTTTCTAATATTGTTGTAATTGTTGGAGAATATGTACTTGGTCTACCTATTCCTTTTTCTTCTAATACTTTTACTAGACTTGCTTCTGTATATCTTGGTGGTGGTTCAGTAAAGCTTTGTTTAGGATTTATTTTTTCTAGTTTAACTTCTTGTTTTTCTTTTAAATCTGGTAACATTCCTTCTACTTCTTGTTCTTGCTGGTCTGTACCTTCAACATAAAGTTTCATAAATCCTTCAAATTTTATTCTTTGTCCATTTGCCTTAAATGTGTATTCATTTGCATCAATTGTTATTGCCATTGTATCAAATATTGCTGCTGCCATTTGACTTGCCATAAATCTATTATATATTAATTTATATAATTTGTATTGGTCTTTTGTTAATGATTCTTTTATTGCATCTGGTTCTAACTCACTATATGTTGGTCTTATACCTTCATGTGCGTCTTGTGAATCTTTTCCAGTTTTGTAATATCTATTTTCATAGTATTTTTCACCATATGTTCCTACAATATGTTCTTTTGCTGCTTTTCTTGCTTCTTCTGAAATTCTTGTTGAGTCTGTTCTCATATATGTGATTAGACCAACTGTGCCTTTTTCTGGGATTTTTACTCCTTCATATAGTCCTTGTGCAATTGACATTGTCTTTTTTAATGTAAATCCTAACTTTCTTGAAGCTTCTTGTTGCATTGTACTTGTTGTAAATGGTGGAGCTGGCGTTCTTTTTCTTTCTCCTTTTTTTACTTCTTGTATTATGTATTTTGCTTTTTCTATATCTTTTAGGATTTTGTCTGCTTCCTCTTTTGAATGTATTTCTAATTTTTTGCCATTTTTTCCATAAAATCTTGCTTCAAAGTCCTTTTTACTTTCTTCATCTAGTAAATCTACATATATATTCCAATATTCTTCTGGTATAAATTTTTCTATTTCTTCTTCTCTATCAACAATCAATTTTACTGCAACTGATTGCACTCTTCCTGCTGATAATCCTCTTTTTACCTTTTTCCATAGAACAGGACTCATTTTATATCCAACAATTCTGTCTAATACTCTTCTTGCTTGTTGTGCATCTACTAAATTTGTATCTATTTTTCGTGGGTGTTTTATCGCATTTTGTACTGCTGTTTTTGTTATTTCATTAAAGGTAACTCTTGACATCTTGTCTTTGTCTTCTGATAAAATATATGCTAAATGCCATGCAATTGCTTCTCCTTCACGGTCAGGGTCAGTTGCTAGGTATACTTTTTTTGCTTTTTTTGCTTCTTGTTTTAATGATTTTATTAAATCTCCTTTTCCTCTTATATTTATATATTCTGGTTCAAAATCATGTTCTATATCAATACCCATTTTTGATTTTGGTAAATCTCTTATATGTCCCATTGAAGCTAATACTTTTGTACTTCCTCCTAGGAATCTTTTTATAGTATTTGCTTTTGCTGGTGACTCAACTATTACTAATTTATCTGACATAAAATCCTCCTTTTTGCTTTTTCTACTATTTTTCCTTTTGTTGGAAAAGAATTGAATTTTGGCTAGGAAAACAAGTTTGAAATTTATGAGGCGTACTTATCTGTACGCTGATTAAATTTCAAATGAAGTTTGACAACGCCAAAATTGTAATTATTTTTCAACATTCTTACTTATAGTATTCTAGACTATATCTACACAATTTGCAAGTATTATGCATGATTTTGTAATTTTTATATTTGAATTGCTTTTTTCCAAAAATCATATATGATATCTTCTACACTAATTGGAGTTACTTCGTTTTCTTTAAAAAGTGTTAATATTTCTTCAATCTTTTTTTCATCATTTGATAAATATGTAATTTCTTTTTCTTCTGTTTTTGTATCGTTATTTTTATACTCTGTTTTTATTACTTTGATTCCAAATCTTGCTTTTTCACCTTTCATTATCTCATCTTCGTTAATAATTTTATAGTATTCTAGTTTGATTGGATAATTTATTCCAGCTTCCTCTAGTTCTTCTTTTTTGATAAAAGTACTTGTATAAAAAATTTTCAATTGTTTTCCCCTTTCTCTTTTGTTTTATAATTTTAACACCTGCTTTTTAATAATACTATGATTTTCTAGGGGTTGCAAGAACTTTTCATCGCAAGTTTTGCTATATTTTTATATAAAATTACATATTTTGATTTTCTTTTTATGTTTTCTATTTTTTTCAACAAAATTTTTTAAAATATCTAGTTTTTTCATACATGATATATTGTGTCTTTGAATGTCATGTTGCATCATTTTTAATTGTCTTTTAGTTTTTTCTTATAAACTTTATAATCGTTCATATTTTCTTCTACTAAATCCCAAAATTTTTTTGAATGATTCATTTCTCTTAAATGGCACATTTCATGCAATACCACATATTCAATTACTTTTTCTTCTTTAGTTGCTAATTTTAAATTTATTGTAATATTTCTTTTACTAGAACAACTTCCCCAAGCATATTTTATATCTTTTATTCTAACTTTATTTGGCATTACTTGCAGTATCTTAGAATATTTTTCTATACTTTTTTCTATTACGTGTTTTAGTCTTTTTATATCTTCTTGTTCTATTTTTTCTTCTTTTTTAGGGTTTTGTTCATATCTTTTGACATTTTCGTAAATCCACTTTGATTTTTTATTTATAAATTCTTGTATATATTTGTCTTTTAGTCTTATTGGAGCTTTAACTATAACTTTTCCTTCTTTAATATGTATATACACGTTTTTTATTCTTGATTTTTGCATTGTGTATGGTATTTTTTCTCCATTATATTCTATCTCATTCATTTATACTCTTCCTTTTTAAATTTTACCAAATCATCCACATCCATTTTAGTTGCTCTTGTAACTGAATTATATCCATATTTGTTTTTCAATTGGTCTATTACTTTATCTAGCTTTTCTTGTTTCTCATTTTTATTCGTATTAAATAATGAAATCTGTTCATCTTTTTTATCTGTTAAGTTATCCACTCTAACTCCTACAAGTCTTATTTCTTGACCTTTTCTATACATTTCATGTAACAACTCTTTTGCAGTCATATATATTTGTTTTGTTGTGTCAGTAGCTTCAGGTAGCTTTTTTTGATGTGATGTATCTTCAAAATTCTTTGTTCTTAATTGTACATTTACTGTATTTGCATAGAGTTTTTCTTTTCTTAACCTATATGCTACTTGCTCTGATATTGTTAGAACAATCTCTTCTAATTTATCCATATCTGAAATGTTTTTTGGCAATGTTACTGAATTTCCTATACATTTTGGTTTTTCTGGCAAGTATTTTACTTCAGATGTATCTATTCCATTGGCATATTCCCACATTAAAGTTCCATGTTTTCCAAATTTCTTTTCTAGTTTTGTTTTATCAGTTTTTGCTAAGTCTCCTATTGTTTTTATTTGCATGTTATATAGTTTTGGTACTGTTTTCTTTCCTAACATGAATAATTCTGATACAGGTAATGTCCACATTTTTTCTGGTATTTCTTCTTTCCACAAGGTGTGTACTCTATCTGGTTTTGTAAAGTCTGATGCCATTTTTGCAAGTAACTTATTATTTGCAACTCCTACATTTACTGTAAATCCTAATTCTTCTCTAACTCTTCTATTTATTTCATATCCTTTATTTAGTAATGTATCGTTTCTTAAGTAATTTGTCATGTCTAGAAAACATTCATCTATGCTAAATCTTTCTATTTTGTCTGTATATTCTAATAGTAATTGATATAACTGGTTTGAATATTTACGGTATATCGGAAAGTTTGATGGGAATATTTTTAGGTTTGGACATTTTATTCTTGCTTGATATATTGTGTCTGCTGTTTTTACTCCACATTCTTTTGCTTTCATGCTTTTTGCTAAAACAATTCCTGATCTTTTGCTTTCATCTCCTCCAATGATTGCAGGTATCTGTCTTATATCTATTTCACTTCCTTGTTTTAGCATTTCTACTGCTGTCCAACTTAAAAATGCATTGTTTACATCTACATGCAATATTTGCTTTTCCATAACATCCACCTTCTTTCCTGAGTTTCTTGGGGACGTGCCAAATCGTTTCAAAACGGCACAAAAGGGACAGACCTCAAGCTTATTTTATTATAGAATGTTTGTTTGTTTTTGTCAACATTATTGTTCAAGGTCCGTCCCTAAATCCCTAAAAAAAGGGATTTAGAGCTCCGTCCCCTAATCCCTCTCTGAGAAATATTCATTTATTCTGTTTATTAATTCTTGTTTTGTTTCCTCGATTGTCATTCCTTCTACTTGTGCTCCAGCAAGTGTTATATGGCCTCCTCCGCCTAGCTTTTCTAATATGATTTGTACATTAATGTCTCCTATTGAACGTCCACTTATACATATTTTGTCTCCTAAGTTTCCTATTACAAATGATGCTGTAATGTCACTTATTGTTAATAATTCGTCTGCTGCTTTTGCACAAATTAGGCTTACATCTTTTGTTTTTTTGTCATATACTGATATTGCTATTGTGTCATTTACTATTTCTGCTTTTTTAACTACATCAGCTATTTTATTAAAGCTTTTTAAGTCACTTTGAAACCATTTTTTTACTCTTATTATATCTACTCCACATCTTCGTAAATATGCTGCAGCTTCAAAGGTTCTAACTCCTGTTTTAAATGTGAAGTTTTTAGTGTCCATCATTATTCCGGCATATAGGCTTTCTGCTTCTCTTTCTCTTAGATTTACTTTTACGTCTACATATTGTAATAATTCTGTTACTAATTCTGCAGTTGATGATGCATATACTTCTTGGAATATCAAGGTTGCTTTTTCTATATAGTCTGTACTTCTTCTATGATGGTCAATTACTACTATTTTTTCTGTTTTGTCTAATAAATCTGGTGCTTCTACGTAGTTTATTTTGTTTGTGTCTACAATAACTAATAATGTTTCTTCATTTATATTTTCTATTGCTACTTCTTTATTTATCATTATGTCTTCGTATTCACTATCTTTTTCAATTGATTTTAAGAAATTTTCTATTTGCGTGACATTTTTGTCATATATTATATATGCATCTTTATCTAAAGATTTTGCTAGTCTATATATTCCCATACATGAACCAATTGCGTCCATATCTGGATTTGTGTGTCCCATTATCATTACTTTTTGAGAATTTAGTATTAAATTTTCTAAGGCATGTGCTACAACTCTTGCTTTTACTTTTGTTCTTTTTTCTACTTCTTGTGCTCTTCCTCCAAAAAATTTATATATTTCATTTTCTCGTATTACTGCTTGGTCTCCTCCACGTCCTAATACTATGTCCATTGCAGTTTGTGCTGATTTGTATTTTTCTTTATCTGTTGCCCCTTCATTTGATACCGCAATACTTAGTGTGAATTGTGTTTTGTCATTTATATTTATTTCTTTTATTTTGTCTAACACACTGAATTTATCTTCTTTTACCTTTTCTAGATATCTTTGTTCAAAGAAATATACATATCTATCTTTTTCTATTTTTAGCAATACTCCATTTGTTTCATTTGCCCATTCATATATGCATTTATCTATTTCTGCTGTTGCTTGTGGTTTTTCTTCACTTTCAAGTCTTTGTATTGCTTCTTCATAGTTGTCTATCATTATTATTGCAATACAAGATTTTGAATCTTTATATTCATTTTGTAATCTAACATTTTCTGTATCATCTATAAAGTATAGTATTATCATGTATTCTTTTTTAGATTTTTTTTCTTTATTTCTATTTTTATTATATTTTACATATCTTGCTATTATTTTATAGTCTTTTTCTCCTATTTTTATTTGTTTTATTATGTCTTTTTTATTATTTTTTTCTGTATCTTTTTGTATAGCGTCTTTAATGTCAACACTAATATCATCTATATATGTGTTTATGTCTATATTTGCAAATTCCGTTGTAAATTTTGAACTTTTCCATATTACGTTTCCGTCATTTTCCATGATTATTAATGGAAATGGTGAATTTATTAGACTTGTTTTTGCTGCTGTATCTACAGTCAATGTTAAGTCTTGCAAGGTTTCTGATATTTCGCTTTTCCTTTTTTGGTTTGTATAATATGTGTATACTAATAGCAATAAATATCCAATTATTGCATATATTGTCATTTCTGGTGTTTGCCAGCATATTACTATTAGTAAAATAAATATTAATACTAAATATATTTTTGTCCTAGAGGTTATTGTGTCTAGAACTTTTCTATTTGTATTTTGCATATTTTTTCTCCTTTTATCTATTCTTATTTATTTTACTAGTGTTTATGCGTTTTGTCAAGAATTTAGCGCCAGTTTCCATAATTTCGACAATTATTGTTACATTATATTTATAACATGTATTTACTTATTCCATACTTGTATATGATGTATCACTACCATCTGGGCTAATTGTTGCTAAATATGATTTTGCCACATTTCCTGCTACATCATAAAATTCTGCATATGCATTATATGTTTTATTTACCATTGAAGAATCTAAATATATATTAGCTCCTATATATGATTCTTCTGTAATTCCCGTTGTTGTACCATTTATTTCGGCATAATTTAATTCTTTTGCTTTAGTAAATGTATCCTCTGTGCTTTCTTTATAATAAAAAATTACTTTTGCTATTCCTGAATCAACATCTAGAGCATTCACAAATACTAATCTAATATAATAGTCATCATTAACTCTTGAAATTGCCATATGTTTTCCATCAATTTGCTCTGGCAGTTTTTTATCTATATTAGAAATTGTTATTGACTTTTTATTTATATTTCCAGCTAAATCTTTTACATAGAAATACCATGTTCCACTTTCTGTTGCATATCCAGTTTGAGTGATTTCTATTTTACTATTTTGAACTTCTATCCAACCATTAGATTCAGCCTTTAAGTTTGGATCTGTACTAAATTGATAATATTGTACTCCGAGAATCTATATCTGTTGTTCTTCCTGTTAACAAGATATTTTCGTTTGTCCACGTTTTTTTATAATTTTCATCAATTTCAACTGTTGGAAGATTTTTGTCTATTTTGGTTATACTTATACTTTCTTTTTGTCCTCCATATTCCAAAGAAATCTCGCAGTTTTCTGTTATTATTTCGTTATCTGTGTACTTTGTTTTTTCACCATTTAGATAATAATATTGGTTAGCCTCTTGCACATTAGATGGATATGTAATTTTCATAGACAGATTCTGATTTGTCCATTCATCTAAATTATATTCTTTACCATTTGGCAAATAAAATATAACATTTATTTTTCCTTGACTATTTGCTTCAATTTTTTTATAGATGTCATCTATATTATCAGATTGATATTCTTCTTGAATTTTACTTAGTTGTTGCAATTGTATATTATTTTTATTTCTTACTCGTATATATATCGTTAGCATTACAACTAAAATTAATAGCATTGCAACAAGTACATATAATGTTGCTGAACCTTTTTCGTTATTGATTTTACTTTTTATTTTTTTCATATATATTACTATCCTTTCATCAATCACAAATTTGGTTAAAAATAAATTAATTTTTCTTTTCCAAATTGCAATAATTTTTCATTATTTTCTACATGTATTTTATCAATATTATTTTTTAAAAACAATATTATTATTAATTTCTTTTTATTATTTATTTACGGATACTATAAAATAAGGATTTATTACTTTTTTATTACTTTTTTATTACTTCTATCTTCACATAATTTTATTCATTAACTTTGTTTTTAATCTAACGTTAAATGAAAAAATATAACCTTCTGTAATAAAGGTTATATTTTTTATTAAGGTCCGTCCCCTAATTCCTAATATTATGGATTTTTAGGACCGTCCCCTAAATCTCCGTTTTTGTTTTCTTCAGATTCTGTTTTTTCTGTGCTGATATGGATGTTTTGATATTTTGCCATACCTGTACCTGCAGGAATTAGTTTTCCTATGATAACATTTTCTTTTAGTCCAACTAAGTCATCAACTTTTCCTTTAACTGCTGCATCTGTTAGAACTCTTGTTGTTTCTTGGAATGATGCTGCTGATAAGAAGCTGTCTGTTGCAAGTGATGCTTTTGTGATTCCTAGCAATACTCGTTTTCCTGTTGCAGGACGTTTTCCTTGTGCTATTGCTTCATTGTTTTTGTCTTCAAATTCATACATATCTATTAATGAACCTGGGAACATATCTGTATCTCCATTATCTTCAACTCTAACTTTCTTAAGCATTTGTCTACCAATAACTTCGATGTGTTTGTCATTGATATCAACACCTTGGTTTCTATATACTTTTTGTACTTCTGAAATTAGGTATTCATATACACCTTCTGGTCCTTTGATTGCTAAGATTTCGCTTGGGTTTATTGAACCTTCAATTAGTGGCTGTCCAGCTTCTACCATGTCTCCATCTTTTACTCTCATCTTAGATCCAAATGGTATTGTGTATGATTTTGAATTGTCTTTGCTTGTAACTATTACTTCTTTTTTCTTCTTAGTTTCTTTAATTTTTACTTTACCATCAATTTCTGTGATTATAGCTAATCCCTTTGGTTTTCTAGCTTCGAATAGCTCTTCAACCCTTGGAAGACCTTGTGTGATATCTGCTACACCTGCAACACCACCAGAGTGGATAGTTCTCATTGTAAGCTGTGTACCAGGCTCTCCAATTGATTGTGCAGCAATTATTCCTATTGCTTCTCCTATTGATACTAAGTCTCTTCTTGCTAATCCCATTCCATAACATTTTTGACATACACCATGTTTTGAATGACATCCAAGTACAGAACGTACTTTTAGTTTTTCTATTCCAGCTGCTACTATTTCTTCTGCTATTTTTTCTGTAATCATTGTATTTGTGTCAACTATTAATTCTTTAGTTTCTGGATTGTATACATCTTCAACAACATATCTACCAAGTAGTCTTTCTTCCATTTTTTCGATTATTTGTTGTCCGTCTTTAATGTCATATACTATAATTCCTTCATCTGTTCCACAATCATGTTCTCTAACTATAATATCTTGTGAAACGTCAACTAATCTTCTTGTTAAGTATCCAGAGTCTGCTGTTCTTAAAGCTGTATCTGAAAGTCCTTTTCTAGCACCATGTGCTGAAATGAAGTACTCTAATGCGTCTAATCCTTCTGCAAATGATGATTTGATTGGAATTTCTACTGCTTTACCAGTTGTACTTGCCATAAGTCCACGCATACCTGCAATTTGTCTTAACTGGCTCATATTTCCTCTGGCTCCTGATTTAACCATCATATATATTGGGTTTAAGTCATCAAAGTTTTCTTCCATTGCATTACTTACTTTATTTGTTGTGTCTTCCCAAACATTGATTACTGCATTATATCTTTCATCATTAGTAATAAGTCCTCTTGCATATTGTTTTCTAATATGCTCAACTTTTTCGTCTGCTTCTTTTAATAATTCTTTTTTAGCTTCTGGTACTTTAACGTCATCCATTGAGAATGTTATACCTGCTAATGTTGAATATTTAAATCCTAGTTCTTTTATATAGTCTATTACTTCTGCAGATTCTGTAAGTCCATGTGTTCTTATTACTCTTTCAATTATTTGTCCCATTGATTTTTTCATAACTGGGAAATCTATTTCATATTGGAATGGATCTTTTTCTCTATCTATGAATCCTAAATCTTGTGGTATTCCTTGATTGAATATGATTCTTCCAACACTTGTTTCTATTTTCTTTGTTTTTATTTCTCCATCTATTTCTTTTGAAACTCTAACAAAGATTTTTGCATGTATTCCTACATCATTATTTGCAAATGCCATTAATGCTTCTTCTGGATCTTTGAAGTATTTTCCTTCACCTTTTTCTCCATCTAATGTCATTGTTAAATAGTAACTTCCTAAAATCATGTCTAGTCTAGGTGTTGCAACTGGTTTACCATCTTGTGGTTTAAGTAAGTTATTTGTTGACAACATTAAATATCTTGATTCTGCTTGTGCTTCTGGTGATAATGGTAAATGTACGGCCATTTGGTCACCGTCGAAGTCAGCGTTAAATGCTTCACAAACTAATGGGTGAAGTTTGATTGCTCTACCTTCAACTAATACTGGTTCGAAACTTTGAATACCTAGTCTGTGTAGTGTAGGAGCACGGTTTAACATTACTGGATGGTCTTTTATAACATCTTCTAATATTCCCCATACTTCTGGTCTTAATCTTTCTACCATTCTTTTAGCATTTTTTATATTTTGAGCAATTCCTCTTCCTACTAATTCTCTCATTACAAATGGTTTGAATAATTCAACTGCCATTTCTTTTGGAAGTCCACATTGATATATTTTTAGTTCAGGTCCTACTACGATAACTGAACGTCCAGAATAGTCAACACGTTTTCCAAGTAAGTTTTGACGGAAACGTCCTTGTTTTCCTTTTAATAAATCTGATAAAGATTTTAAAGGTCTGTTTCCTGCTCCTGTTACTGGTCTTCCTCTTCTTCCATTGTCTATTAGGGCATCTACTGATTCTTGTAACATACGTTTTTCGTTTCTTACAATTATTTCTGGTGCTCCTAATTCTAATAATCTTTTTAATCTGTTATTTCTGTTTATAACTCTTCTGTATAAGTCATTTAAGTCTGATGTTGCAAATCTACCACCATCTAATTGTACCATTGGTCTTAATTCTGGTGGAATAACTGGTACAACTTGCATAATCATCCATTCAGGTCTATTTCCTGAAATTCTAAATGCTTCAACTGTATCTAATCTTTTTACAAGTTTACTCTTTTTTTGTTCACTTGCTGTTTCTAATTCTTTTCTAATTTCAGCAGATAATTTGTCTAAGTCTATTTCTTGTAATAATTCTCTTAGAGCTTCTGCTCCCATTTTTGCTTTAAATGAACCTCTACCATATTGTTCTTCAACCTCATGGTATTCTTTTTCATTTAAAACTTGGCATTTTTCAAGGTTTGTTGAACCTTTGTCTATAACAACATATGAAGCAAAATATATAATTCTCTCTAAGTTTCTTGGTGAAATATCAAGCATTAAGGCAATTCTGCTTGGTATACCTTTAAAATACCAAATATGTGCTACTGGTGCTGCAAGTTCAATATGTCCCATTCTTTCACGTCTAACTTTTGATTTTGTTACTTCAACACCACATCTGTCACATACTATACCTTTATATCTTACTCTCTTATATTTACCACAGTGACATTCCCAGTCTTTTGTTGGTCCAAATATTCTTTCACAGAATAAACCATCTTTTTCTGGTTTTAATGTTCTATAATTTATAGTCTCTGGCTTTTTAACTTCACCTTTTGACCACTCTCTTACTTTTTCATCTGATGCGATACCTATTTTTAACTTATTAAAAATATCTAATTCGTCCACTATCTAATTTCTCCCTTCTTTTGGTCAGTTTTGGGACAGGTTCCGACTGACCATTTTTGGTTAGTTTGGGGACGGCACTTTTTTATTTTTTCTCTTTCACTGCCTTTTCCCCGTAGCCCTTTAGGCCTGTGTTAAGGGTAATTTCAAAACAGGTTAAGAGGGCTAGCCACCGCTCTTGCAATTCCCTCAGGTCGCCTCTTTCCTTTTTGAAATTTATTTAGTTAAATTTCTGTATAACAATTAATTTTTATCTAATTGTTTTTTTACAAACTCTTTTATAACCGGTATATCTTCGACTGCTGTATAGAAAATTTTATTCAAATCCATTTTTCCATAACCATGTGCAAATCTATTTCTCATACCTCTAATTGCATTCCAGTTTATTTCATTTTTTGTTTCTTCTAAGTATTCATCTGTTAAATGATTTGCTAACTCACCAATTTGGAATATTTTCATAGAAAGAGAATCTTTATAATCATTATCTTTTTTGAAATCTTCTATGCTATTTCCAAAACGCTTTATTGTTTTTTCAATTTCATTACAGTATCTAAGCATATGTTTTAATATACTAATATCTCTATTATCCATATATTTTCACTCTTTCTTTTTTTATAGTATTATAGAAGTCTTTATCTACATCATCCATTTCATCATCATCAAAACATTCTTCTTCAATCAAATCAACTTCTTTTTGTAGAACTCGTTTTAATGCTTCTAAAATAGCTCCTATTATTAATAGACTTCTTATATTCTTTGCTACTATAATAATGTCAATATCGCTATTTTCATTATAATCTCCTCTTGCATAAGAGCCAAAGACATATGCTTTTTCTACTCCATATTCCTCAAAAACTGGTTTTGTTAACTTTTGAATTTGAATTATAGCCTCATTATTTTTTTGATTAATTTTATTCATAAGACCTTCTCCTTCAAATTAAATTTTCTTTCTTTTGACAACGCAAAAGATGCTGCTTTTCATCACTTTGTTATTTGTAAAACGGATTAAATTAGGTATATTACAGGCAATTCAGGAAAGAAAACCGGAGGCGTACTGATTGTACGTCGAGGATTTTCTTGACTGAATTAACGACGTAAGATGCCTGATTTAGTTCGTTTTACTCAATGATGTCATTCTCATCGTCCAAATTATCATTAGCTAAATCATTACCATAAAGCAACTCATCATCCTCATCGCCTATCTCTTCAAACAAATCATCACTATCATCATCCAAAGAATTATCCTCATCATCTTCTAGTAAAATATCATCAGAAGTCTCTTCTCCGTATCCATCTAAATCTCCGTCATCAATAGCTTCTTCCTCAGTCAAAACTGGTTTCTCTTTTTCTGGATCATATTCAATACCTTCATCAATATTTTCTTTTAATTCTAGTTCTTGATTATCTTCAGAATATAGACGAACATCTAATCCTAGAGATTGAAGTTCTTTTACTAAAACTTTAAAGCTTTCTGGAACTCCTGGTTCTGGTACGTTTTCACCTTTAACGATAGCTTCATAAGTTTTAACTCTTCCTACAACGTCGTCAGATTTTACAGTTAGCATTTCTTGTAGTGTATATGCTGCACCATAAGCCTCTAATGCCCAAACTTCCATCTCTCCAAAACGTTGTCCTCCGAATTGTGCTTTACCTCCAAGTGGTTGTTGAGTAACTAATGAGTATGGTCCAGTTGAACGAGCATGGATTTTATCATCTACTAAGTGATGTAGTTTCAACATGTACATTACTCCAACTGTAATTGGACTTGCAAATGGTTCTCCTGTTCTACCATCATATAGTGTTGTTTTTCCGTCTTCACTCATTCCTGCTTGTGCTAATAATTCTCTAACATCTTGTTCTGTTGCACCATCAAATACTGGTGTTGATACATGCCATCCTAATGCTTTTGCAGCTCCTCCTAAGTGAACTTCTAGAACTTGACCTAAGTTCATACGAGATGGAACTCCAAGTGGGTTTAATAGGATGTCTATTGGTGTACCATCTGGCATAAATGGCATATCTTCTTCTGGTAATACTCTTGAGATAACACCTTTGTTACCATGACGTCCTGCCATTTTATCTCCAACTGAGATTTTTCTTTTTGTTGCAATATAACATCTAATTATTTGATTTACTCCAGGTCCTAATTCATCAGAATTATCTCTTGTGAAGATTTTAACATCTACGATTGTTCCTGCTTCTCCATGTGGTACTCTAAGTGAAGTATCTCTTACTTCTCTTGCTTTTTCACCAAAGATAGCTCTTAACAATCTTTCTTCAGCTGTTAGTTCTGTTTCTCCTTTTGGAGTAACTTTACCAACTAAGATATCTCCTGGTCTAACTTCTGCACCAATTCTTATAATTCCGTTTTCATCTAGGTCTTTTAATGAGTCATCTCCAACATTTGGGATATCTCTTGTGATTTCTTCTGCTCCTAGTTTTGTATCACGACATTCACAGTCATATTCTTCAATATGAATTGATGTAAATACATCTTCTTTAACTAGTCTTTCATTTAATAATATAGCGTCCTCGTAGTTGTATCCTTCCCATGTTGAGAAAGCTACTAATACGTTTTTACCAAGTGCCATTTCTCCGTTTTTTGTTGATGGACCATCTGCTATCGCGTCACCTTTTTTAACTATTTCACCTTTTTTAACTATTGGTTTTTGGTTTATACATGTTCCACCATTTGTTCTTTTGAACTTACGAAGTTTATGTACAACTGTTTTTCCATTGTTATATTTAACAGTGATTGCGTCTCCTGTTACTTTTTCAATTACTCCATCATCTTCTGCTAATACTAAGATTCCAGAGTCCTTTGCTGCTCTGTATTCAATTCCTGTTCCAACTATTGGGCTTTCAGTAATCATTAAAGGTACTGCTTGACGTTGCATGTTTGCACCCATCAATGCTCTTTTTGCATCGTCATGCTCTAAGAATGGAATCATTGCTGCTGCAATAGAAACTAATTGTTTTGGTGATACGTCAACATATTGAACTTTATCACTATCAACTTCTATTACTTCGTTTTTGAAACGAACTCTAATTCTTTTATTTACAAATTTTCCATCTTTGTCAACTGGCTCTGCTGCTTGAGCTATTATATAGTTATCTTCTACATCTGCACTCATATATTCAACTATGTCTGTTAATTTATGTGTTTCTGGATCTACTTTTCTATATGGTGTTTCTATAAATCCATATTCATTTATTTGTGCAAATGATGAAAGTGCTGATATAAGTCCAATGTTTGGTCCTTCTGGTGATTCTATTGGACATAGTCTACCATAGTGTGTATAGTGAACGTCACGAACCTCAAATCCTGCTCTTTCTCTTGTTAATCCTCCAGGTCCTAATGCTGAAATTCTTCTTTTATGTGTTAATTCTGAAAGTGGGTTTGTTTGATCCATGAATTGTGATAATTGTGAACTTCCAAAGAATTCACGAATTGCTGATGTTATTGGTTTTGTGTTTATTAATGTTTGTGGTGTTACAACATCTAAGTCTTGGATTGTCATTCTTTCACGAACAACTCTTTCAAGTCTTGTTAAACCAATTCTGAATTGGTTTTGTAATAATTCTCCAACACATCTAATTCTACGGTTTGCTAAGTGGTCAATATCATCTGCTTTTCCTAATCCATGTGAAAGGTTTAGTAAATAGTTGATTGATGCAATCATATCTTCTGTTGTGATATGTTTTGGTACTAATTCATCATATCTTTCTTCAATTGTTTTTACTAAATCTTTTTCATCAGTGTTGTCAATAATATTTTTTAATACATTGTAATTTACGTTTTCTTTGAAATGTAATTTGCTTAAATCAACTGTTGGTAATACTGCATGAATATTACATGTAGCATTTCCTATGATTCTTACTTTTCTTTCTCCTACCATGATGTCTACACTATTAATTCCTGCATTTTGAATGTTTTCTGCTACTTCTTCAGAAATCATTTCTCCTGCACTAACAAAAACTTCTCCAGTTTCTGAATCTACTATATCTTCAGCTGCTATTTTTTCTTTAATTCTTCCAGCAAGTCCTAATTTTTGGTTGAATTTATAACGTCCAACTTTTGCTAAGTCATAACGTCTGTTGTCATAGAATAATCCATTAAATAAGTTTCTTGCTGCATCTGCTGTTGGAAGTTCTCCTGGTCTTAATTTTTTGTAGATTTCGATTAATGCTTCATCTTGGTCTTTGATTGTATCTTTGTTAATTGTTGCTTTTAACATTTCTTCATCACCAAATAGTTCTAATATTTGGCTGTCTGATACAACTCCAATTGCTCTTAAAAGTGTAGTTACTGGAACTTTTCTTGTTCTATCAACACGAACCCAGAAAATATCATTTCCATCTGTTTCGTATTCAAGCCATGCTCCTCTAAGTGGCATTACTGTTGATGTGTATGTTTTCTTTCCTGTTTTTGTGTCAAATATTTCGTCATAGTAACATCCTGGTGAACGTACTAACTGGCTTACTACAACTCTTTCAGCTCCATTGATTACAAATGTTCCACTGTCTGTCATTAGTGGGAAATCTCCTAAATAGATTTCTTGTTCTTTGATTTCTCCTGTTTCACGGTTGATTAGTCTTACTTTTACGTGTAGTCTTGTTGAATATGTAGCGTCTCTTTCTTTTGCTTCTTCAACTGTGTATTTAGTTTTGTCCTCCATGTAATAGTCGAAAAATTCTAGAACTAAATTTCCTGAATAGTCTTCGATTGGTGAAATGTCTTTTAATACTTCTCCTAGTCCTTCTTCTACGAACCAGTCATATGAGTCTCTTTGTACTTTGATTAGGTTTGGCATTTCGATGTAATCTCCGACTTTCGCAAAGTCTTTACGTGATGCTTTCTCGTAGTTTACTTCTTTGATTTTCAAAAAAAATCACTCCTTAAAAAAATATTAAGCAGATAAAATTTATTTGATTAAAAGAAGTCCTTCTTAAATTCAATTTGCTTGTCTAAGTTTTTAATTTGTCTGCTTTTACAAATTAAAATTCCTTAGGGCTCCTTGGATTTAATTCCTCTTCTTTTAAATTTAAACTATTTTGATTTTGTTTTTAAATTTTTTGATTTGAATTTTTTCTTCTGATAACGGCAACAAAAGAGCTGTTGAAAATTCTGTTTTCTCAACTGGCTCTAATGTTTCATTGATTTTAGTTTTTTATTTATATTTTTGATTTAATTATTTTTGTTTTGTTTTTTAAAAAACTGTATATATATTATCACATTTTCCTTACGGATGTCAAGGATTTTGAGGATTTTTTCTAAAATTATTTAATCATCAAATCTTCTTTCCAAGTCCACAAATTTTGTATAGCTTCCTAGCCATACCAAATCAACTGTACCTGTTGAACCACCTCTGTGTTTTGCAATAATCACTTCAGCAATTCCCTTTTTATCACTATCTTCATTATAATAATCATCTCTGTATAAAAACATTACTATATCGGCATCTTGCTCAATTGCTCCAGATTCACGCAAGTCTGACAACATCGGTCTGTGGTCTGGTCTTTGCTCTACCGCTCTTGATAATTGTGATAAAGCTATAACTGGAACATTCAACTCTTTTGCAAGAATTTTTAAAGAACGGCTAATTTCTGAAATCTCTTGTTCACGACTTCCATTTCTTTTATTACTTCCTTGTACTAATTGTAAATAGTCTATTACTACCATTCCAATATTTTTTTCAAGTTTAAGTTTTCTACATTTTGCCCTTATTTCCATAACTGAAATACCAGGAGTATCATCTATATATATTTCCGCTTCTGATAAAGGTCCTATCGCTTCAGCAAGTTTAGTCCAGTCATCTTCTTCCAGCTTTCCTGTTCTAACTTTGTTGCTATCAACCATTGCTTCACTACACAAAATTCTATTAACCATTTGCTCTTTTGACATTTCCAAGCTAAATATTGCCACTGGCACTTTTGCTTTTACCGCTGCATTTGTTGCAATATTTAGTGCGAAAGCTGATTTTCCCATTGCAGGTCTTGCAGCTATTAATATTAAATCTGAGCCATGAAATCCTGCTGTTCTATAATCCAAATCAGTAAATCCTGAAGGCACACCTGTTATGTGTTGTTTCCTGTTGTATAGTTCTTCTAATTGTGTAAAACTATCAACTAATATGTCTTTCATAGCAGAATAACCTTTTTGATTTTTATTTTGCATTATATTAAAAATCTTTTTTTCTGCACCTTCCATTATATCGTCAACATCTTCTGTTGGATCATATCCTAATTCTATAATTTCATTTGCTGTTTTAATTAAATTTCTTAATGTTGATTTTTCTTCAACTATTTTTATGTATTTCATGCTATTTGCAGTTGTAGGAACTTTTTCTGGAAGTTCTGCTAAGTATTCTAATCCACCAACTTGCTCAAATTTTCCCATTGCTTCAAGTTCCGCTTTAACAGTAATAATATCAATTGGCTCTGCTCTGTTGTATAGATTTAAAATCGCTGAATAGATGGCTTTATTATCATCACGATAAAAGTCATCTTCTTTTAATACTTCAATTGCAGATACTACTGCATCTTTGTCTGTTAGCATACTTCCTATAACTGCTTGTTCAGCTTCTATATCATGTGGTGGTACTTTTCCTAGTTCCATTTCGTTTCAGTCCTTCCATACATGGATTTATTCTGAGATTACGTCTATTTTTAGCTTGCCTACTACTCCCTCAAATAGTTTTATTTCTACTGTTCTCATTCCTAAAGTTTTTATTGTTTCTTTTAAATCTATTTTTTTCTTATCTACAACAATTTTGTATTCTTTTTCTAGTTCTTGTGCAATTTCTTTTGAAGAAACTCCTCCAAATATTTTTCCGTTTTCTCCAGATTTAACTTTTATTTTTAAACATATTTTTCCTAATTTATCTGCTATTTTAATTGCTTCTTCTTTTTCTTGATTTTTCTTGTATTTTGCAGAGTCTTGTTTTGCTTTTAATTTTGACATGTTTTCTGCATTTGCTTCTACTGCTAGCCCTTTTGGTAATAGATAATTTCTTGCGTGTCCGTCTGATGTATTAATTACTTCGTCTTTTTTTCCTACCCCTTTTATATCTGCTTTTAAAATTACTTTCATTTCTATTCCACCTACCTTGCTTTCTTTTATTGTTTATATATACAATATTTTTGCAAAAAAATCAAGTTAAAATATTGTATCACAAAATTCCGATTGACTGTTTGAATTTTTGTTAGGTCCGTCCCTAAACCCCTGTTTTTAGGGATTTTTAGGACCGTCCCCTAATCCCTATCTCCGCCGAGTTTTCTTTTTTGTACCATGTATGTTACTTTGCTTACTAAATTTGCTGGAAATAGTTTTGCTCCAAGTTTTGCAAATTTTACATCTAGTCCTGGAACTATATAGAATTTTCCTTGTTTTAATTTTTTTATTGCATATTTTGCAACTTTCATACTATCTGCTTGTCTTATTTTAAATTTCACATTTGCTACTTCATCAAAATTAGTTTTTACAGGACCAGGGCATAAAATACTTATTTGTACTTTTGATTTTTCTTTTTTAAGTTCTTCCCTTATCCCTTCTGATAATCTCACTACATATGCTTTTGTTGCATAATATGTTGCCATTAATGGTCCTGGCATAAATCCTGCAATTGATGCTACATTTAATATTTTTCCACTATTTCTTTTTTTCATGTCTGTTAAATATAGCTTGGTTAGAATGTGGTATGCTACTATATTTGTATTTATCATTTTGATTTCTTTATCTAAATCTGTTTTTGTGAAGTTTCCACAATCTCCAAATCCTGCATTATTGATTAAGATATCCACATTTTGTACTTTTTTGTGGATTTCTTTGCAGTTTTCTTCTTTGCTTAAATCGGCTGCAATACTAATTACTTCTGCTCCTCTTTTTTCTAGTTCTTTTTTTGTTTCATTTAATCTATTTTCATCTCTTGCTACTATTATTATTTCATTTCCTTTTTTGGCTAATAGTTTTGCCATGTCTTTTCCTATTCCTGATGATGCTCCTGTTATTAATATTTTCAATTTTATCACCTTTTCTTATTATTTTGATTTCGTTGTTATTTTATAATATTTTAATTTAATTATCAATTGTATTTATTTATGATTTTGAGGTATTTGTAAATATCTTATTTATATTTTTCTAATATTTTATAATATTAACTGTGAGGTATAAAGCTATGTAAATATATAAAAACCTAAAATATTCAACAAAAGTTTGATATTTTAGGTTTTTTTGAAAGAGTAACTAATATAATTCAAAATAATTAATAAAACTATTATACATCTTCAATTTCTTCCTTAGATAAATTTGTTAAATCAATAATATCTTCAATTTTATAGTTTTTTTCTTTCATTTTTTTAGCAATTTCTTTATTTTTTTGCTCAAGTCCATCGTTTTTTCCTTTTCTATAATTATAAGCTTTCACTTCTAATTCATCTAAAATGGCTTTTTCTCTTAGCTCTGCTAATCTTCTTATTCTTTCATCTTCACTCATAGTATTTAATTTTTCTTTTGCCTTTTTCATACTTTCATTATTTTTCATATAATTTGTCACCTCTTTACTTTCTGGATTATTTAAAAAACTTAACCATTCTAGTAGCTTTTTATCTTTTCCGTTAGCTTTATTTTTTCTCATTTTAGGTAATTCAATTATATGTAATTCTAAGTCATCTGTCAACACAGTTTTTCTATTTTTTTCTTCAATGATTTTCCACTGAGTATGAAATTCTAGATTTTTTAGTATGTCTATTTCAAAATCAGCAATTAAAACACAAATTGTTCTTTTTAAATCTAAATACGGTTTTCCTTTCTGTAATTCTTTTGAGTATTTTTTAGCCCAATAATACAGTATCCTCTTTATTGTATCCCTGTTATCTAATATTTGCATTTCAATATTGCAATATTCATTATTGTTAATTTTAGCTAGAACATCTACAATGCCCATCTTATCTTTAGGATTTTCTCTTCTTAGTACTATATTTTGATTTAAATCAATTTCGTTAATTTCTTCATCAAGTATTGTACTTAGTAAATCTTTTGTAATTTCTTCACTTCCAACTTCTCCAAAAAGAATTTGGAAAACAACATCGAGTTTTGGAGAGAGAATATGGTTTTCAGATTTTTTATCATTTGTGGATTTAATAATTTGATTTTCTTGCATAGGCAAGCCTCCTTGAAATAAATTTACAGTTGAATTTAGATATATTGAAATTTAAAATCGAAAAAAATTAATAAGAAAAAATATATAAATAAAGTTTTATATTATTAATATAAATATTGGAAAATTAAGACGTAAACGTAAGATAATAACATGATTTAAAATTAAACAATATATGGCTTAGATTAAACTGTTTCCATATTTTACCACGCATATTTTCTAATTGCAATAATTACAAATAAATTCACATTACAAAACATAGAATTCAATATAATAAAATGAATAAAATCAAAAAATATAAAACCTCATGTAATATAACTATGCAACTTAAAAGTTACAAGTATATTAACATGAGGTTTTATTTATTTCTCTTTTTTATTAAATTTATTTAAAACAATTCCTACAACATGCACAATTTGTGTAGATTTGCTATTAGCTACACCTTTTCCTAATGCCTTACCACCTACTGTTAAAGCTGCAACTAATGCACTTAATATAAATTGTAAATCAAAGTTCAACCCAAATTGCTCAGTAATTTTCATAGATATTAATGCACTTATCGCACCACTTAAAACTCCGCATATGTCTCCAACTACGTCTGCACATATATTTGCAACTTTAGGCGCATTTCTTATTAATTTTATTGAACTCTTTGATCCTTTTACTTTTTTAGTTGCTTTTGCATGAAATTCATTTTCATCCGCAACTGTTACTGCAACACCTACGATGTCAAATGCTATACCTACTAATATTACAAGTAGTAATATTAAAATTGCGGGTAACAAACTTAAATTTGTAATTCCATTTGATGATATAAATGAAAATACTATTGACAAAATAAATGTTGTAAAAAATATTTTTATAAACCACACTATATCTGTGTGGTCTTTTTTGTTTTTGTTGTTTTCTTTTTTATCTGTTTTTTCTTTTTTTATTTTTTCAGTTTTTTCTATCTTACTCAGGTCCGTTTTGTCCATTAATTGAAAAAATCCTCCATTCATTTATATATATTATTTTAATTATATACGACACTAGATGGTAAAAGTCTAAGTAAATTTTACAGTTTAGGTCTGGTCGAATTTCTCTATTTTCCGCTTGGTATTACTACCTTAGCCGTTTCCGTTTAAGGAAAATATCTACAAGAGTAGATACCAGATTGCCACTTAAATCTGTACCTTAATCCCCAGACTTTCATGCCTCTTCCGAAGCAAACATTCTAGAAGTTTTCCTTTACATACATTTGTAGTTTTACTAGTCTTTTTTGCAAATGAAATTTCATAATCTAAAATGAAATTAATTTGGCCAAAATAATCTCATTTCGTTAAAATTAATCCCAATACATTCACTCGAGACAGGCTACTCTATGTATTTTGTGTCTTGGCACTCAACATAGGTTTAACTTAATTTTTAATTTAGAAAATGATTTTTCCTAAAATTCAAACCATTAAGCCTCCGCGAAAATAGGGAGTCACATGTATGCCATTACATATTACCCTAGATTCTTTACTCCCTGCAAGCACACAAAACTGGCATTTTGCGCACAAACAAGAAACTTCAACGATGTGCCCTTTAGTGGATTTTTAGCCCCACCCTCATAAAACTTGTATGACTAGAATAATGCACCATCGATATATATTATACATTGTTTGGAGAATTATTCCAAATTTCGTCTTGGTTTATTTTAGTTTAATGTTTTTTATCTTGTTTCTGCCATTTTTCTAAATCTCATTTTTTCTTATTCTTTTATATATTTTTCTCATTTTTTCTTTGTTTTTCTTGGATTTTTTAAATATGTTTTTTTACTTCATTATATATTTCTTCATGTATATCATCTATTGTTCTTAACTTATTATCTTTCATACATTTAATTTCAAACCAATTATAATCTTTCGCAACATCACAAGCAGCTTTATATGCATCTCTCATGTGAGTTTCATTACTTTCATGAATATCTTTTTTTGCATTTTCATCAAATTTATTTTTTCTATCCTTCATTAATTCTAAGGCTTTTTCAGTAGGCATATTTAAGAAAAATACTTCTGTTGGTATTGGTAATCCATATAGTTTGAATTCAAAATCCCATAACCACTTTAAAAATTTATCTCTTTCTTCTTTATCTTTTATTTTTCCTGCTTGATGAACCATATTTGCAGTTGTATATCTATCTGCTAATATTATCCCACCATCTTCATAATATTTTTTATACCCTGTTTGGAATGTAGCATATCTATCAGCAGCATAAAATGTTGATGCTATATATGGACTAATTTCTTGAGCATTTGTTCCAAATTCTCCTGAAAGATACATTTTTACTAGTGATGAACTTGGACTATCATAGTTAGGGAAACTTACAGTTTTATAATCTACTCCATCTTTACTTAATCTCTCTTTTAATTTTTCAAATTGAGTTTGTTTTCCACTTCCATCTGTTCCATCAATTACAAATAATTTTCCCATTTTTCTCTTCCTTTCATTCATATACTAATTTTCTTTTTCTTCTTTATTTGATTTTTCTTCTTTTTCCTTTTTATTCTTTTCTAACATTTTGTTAATTGAATTTAAAATATCATCTGAATTTTCATCAAAATCATCTTTTACTAAATTAAACATTTTTCCACAACTCCTTATTTGATTTTCAAATATTATTATACTATTCAATTTTTTTTATTTCAAGAAAAGTCACAAAATATATATCATGATTTTTCCTCCGTCCCCAAATCATTTATTAATTTCTTCCTAAACACTGGACTTTTTACAAATTTTATTGTAAACTTAGATATGAATTAGTCTAATAATGTAATTTAAAAATTGAGAGGAATGATAATAGTTGAAAAATTCTTTTAAAAATCTTTCTGCTAATATGGATAATCCAAAGTGGAAAAATATTATTTCTAGGCAAAAACCTTTATATTCTCGAAGTATGGATACAAGAGATGATTTTGAAAGAGATTATACTAGAATTATACATTCAAATAGTTATAGAAGATTAAAACATAAAACACAAGTATTTTTCTCACCTGACAATGACCATATTTGTACTCGTATTGAGCATGTTACACATGTGGATTCTATTAGTTATACAATAGCAAATTATTTAGGTTTGAATACTGAACTTACAAAAGCTATTGCAGTAGCACATGACTTAGGTCATAGTCCATTTGGTCATAGTGGTGAAAGAATTTTATCTAGTTTGTCAAAAAGAGATTTAGGTCGTACTTTCTGGCATGAAAAAAATGGTTTGGAGTTTGTAGATAGTGTTGAATTACTTGAAGATAATGAGCGTTATAAACAAAATCTAAATCTTACATATGGTGTTCGTGACGGTATTATTTCTCATTGTGGAGAAATTGATGAAAATGGTTTGAAACCAAGAGAAGAATTTATTGATTTAAATGATTATTCTTTTCCTAATCAATTTGCACCATATACTTGGGAAGCTTGTGTTGTAAAGGTTTCTGATAAAATTTCATATATAGGTCGTGACATTGAGGATGCTATTACCTTAGGTATTTTAGATGGTCACTTATCAGAACTTTCTGATTTACTTCAAGGTAATTCAGATGTTACTAATTTAAACAATACAAATATTATTAATTATTTAGTAACAGATTTGTGTCAGAATTCTTCTCCTGAAAAGGGTATTTGTTTTTCTGATGCAGCATTTAACTTATTAAATAAGATTAAGGCTTTTAATTATAAAAATATATATTTATGTGATAAATTACAAGCTTCTAACAGATATTTTGAATTAGTTATTACTGAAATTTATTATACTTTAGCTAATAGCTATGATGGTAAAAGTTTTTTAAATTCCGCTAAATCTTTGGAAAAATTTTATCCAAAATTAAGTAATAGTTTTTATGGATTTTTAGAGCTTTACTGTTCAAATCTTGATAGAGAAAAGTTAAAATTAAGGAATAATGTTCTTTTTGAAGAAGAGACTATTGATAATTTCTACCAAGCAATTTTGTATTATATCGCTGGAATGACTGACCATTTTGCTATGGAGATGTATCAAGAAATAATTGGATTTTAATGTTCGCGAAAGGAGATGACTGATTATTATGGAGAAAATAGCTATAATTTCAGATGTTCATGCAAATATAACAGCTTTAAATGCTGTTTTAGATGATATAAATAAACGTAATGTTAATAAAATCTTTTGTCTTGGAGATAGTATTATAAAGTGTACTCATCCAGATTTAGTAATTGATAAATTAAGAGAGGTATGTGAAGTTATTCTAATTGGAAATTCTGATTATGCAATTTGTCGTCCTGAGGTTAAAGACCGTAAGTTTTGGACTAGAGAAATTATAGGTGAAGAAAGAGCAAATTTTATTTTTAATTTGCCTATTTCTCATGATTTTTATATGAGTGGACATTTGATTAGATTATTTCATGCATCTCCATATCATTTAGATGATATATTTAATCCTATGTTTACAAATAAAGGTACAAATTTTTCTGGCAAGGAAATAGAAAATCCTGAAGATTTATTTAAAAATACTGAATTTATTGGTAAAACTGAAAATGACCCTGTTCCAGATGTAGTTGGTTATGGTCATATTCATACTCCTTGTTTAGTTAGATTTAAAAATAAAACTTTATTTAATCCTGGCAGTGTAGGTATACCAGTTGAAATGATGAATTCAGATATTAATGATATTAGTAACAAATTTTCAACTCTTGCATCTTATATTATTATAGAGGGAGATTATAATAGTAAAGATTTTGGGGAAATTTCTTTTCAATTTGTAAGAGTTCCATATAATATTGAAAAAGAATTAGAGGATTTAAAGGCTTCTGATATGCCAAATAAGGAAATGATTTATAGAAGTTTAAAAGGTGCTTTACCAACAATTTATTCCGCACGCTAAATAATATAAGGGGATTTAAGTTTTTCTTTATTAAGGAGTGTTAATTTATGATTGATAAATTACAAAAGGTAAATAAAATTTTAGATACATATGACCAAAAGCATTTAATTCGTTTTTATGATGAATTAAATGCATCTAAAAAAGAGGCCTTATTAGACCAAATATTGTCAATTGATTTTGAACAAATTTTTAAATTATATGATAATTCAATGAAACCAGAAAAATTAGCTCCAAATGAATTATCTCCTTTAGAATATTTTATAAAAAGCGATTTTACAGAAAAGGATTTTGATAATTATTCTAAAACGGGTGAAAAATTAGTTAAAAATGGCAATTTTGCAGTTGTTACTATGGCTGGTGGTCAAGGGACTAGGCTTGGCTATAAAGGTCCAAAAGGCACTTATAAGTTGGACTTAAAACCTGAAAAAAAATCATTATTTCAAATCATGTGTGAAGATATAAAAAGAGCTAACCAAAAGTATAGTGTTGTTATTCCTTGGTATATAATGACAAGTGAAGAGAATGATTCTCAAACTAAAGTTTTTTTTGAAGAAAATAATTATTGGGATTACCCTAAAAAATCTGTTAAATTCTTTACTCAAGGAAAATTGCCTATAATAACTGTTGATAAAAAATTAATTTTACAAGAACCTTATTTAGTCAAAGAAGCTTCTAATGGCAATGGAAATGTCTTTGTCTCTATGAAAAAACATGGAATATTAGAAGATTTAGAAAAGAATAATATAAAATGGCTTTCTTTTGGTGGAATTGATAATGTTTTACTAAAAAATGTTGATACATTTTTCTTAGGCTTGGCAATTGATAAAAATTATTCTATTGCTTCAAAGTCAATTTTTAAACGAAAACCTATGGAAAAAACTGCTGTATATTGCAGGAAGTTTGGCAAACCTTCAATATTGGATTATGATGATATTAGTATATCTTTATCAGTTTCTCGTGATATTAATGGTAGATATCTATATAGAGATGCAAATATTTTATCTCATTTAATGAATATTGATGCTATTAAAAAGGTTTCTAAACTTAATCTACGTTATCATAGAGCATATAAAAAGAATTCATTTGTTAATGAAGAGGGTATGAAACAAGTTCCAGATGGTCCAAATACTTTTAAATTTGAGAATTTTATATTTGATGCTTTCTCATATTTTGATGATATGCTTTTACTTAGAGTAAATAGTGATGAAGAATTTGCTCCAATTAAAGATTTTACTGGTATTTTTAATCCAGAAACTGCTAAAGAGAAGTATCAAAATTATTGGAATACACATCAGTTCGAGTCATAATTTAATTTAAATTATGGCTTTTTTAAATTATTTTGTTTATTTGCATAACTTAAATATCTGAGGCCATTTTAAGGATGGATTGTTTAATTTAAATTAAGGATGTTTATTTTACGTATTAAAATACGTTTTTGGAAATAAATAATATAAAAAGATGTAATTAGCATTCTTCTTTTGTATATATTATTATTTCTTGCTTATAGGATTTTTCTATTTGATTCAATTATTTGAATAAAAATAGGAATAAAGGATTGTAATGACCTCAGATATTTAAATCATACAAATTTTGAAAATATTAGAATATAAATATTACGAATTAATATGAATTAAAATTGTTTTATCATTGTTTAATTTCTATTTTCAAAATTATTATAGTTTAATTTCCAGTATTTGTCAATTGTTTTTTTGAAATTTTTATATTTTTTTGTTTTTTTCACTAAATTTTTATAAAAATTAGTGTGAAATTGGTGATTTTTTAACTTTTTTTATCTGTTTTACAAATTTCGATGGATTATGACATCTAATATATGTTATATTAATATTAATTATTATAATATTATATTAATTGATTATTTTTATCTTTTAGTTTACTAATTTAGTTTTAAGTTATATTGCTTCTATTATAGCAGTAACTATACTTTTTATAATTACTGTTATATTTCTGCAATTTTATATCATTTATAATGTTTTTCTTATTAAGTTTTGTAATATTGTCAATTTATCTATATTTTCAATTATTTTTTGTTTGCCTACTCCCTATATTTTATGTTATACTATTTATATTATGAAAGAAAGATATTATAAACTAAGTGAATTTTTAATAGAAAAGTTTGGAGAAAAGGTCCAAAAAATATGTATAGATGGTGGATTCACATGTCCTAATCGTGATGGCAAAGTCTCATATGGTGGATGCATTTTTTGTAGTGAAAAAGGCTCTGGAGAACATCTAAATTCTGATGAAAATATTACAAATCAAGTTAAAGACTTTTTTGCGAGTTATAAAGCTGAAAGAGCAAATAAATTTATTGCATACTTTCAAAATTTCAGTAACACATATGATACAATTGAAAACTTGAAGAAAAAATACGATGCTGCATTAATTAGCGAAAAAATTGTTGGTCTAGCTGTTGCAACAAGGCCTGACTGCATTAATGAGGATGTTGTAAAACTTCTAAAAAGTTATTCTGATAAGTATTATGTATGGGTAGAACTTGGTTTGCAAACCTCAAATGATGAAACAGGTAAATTAATTAATCGTGGTTATGATAACAAACAATTTCTTGAAGCTGTTACTTTACTTAGAAACTCTGAAATTGACGTTGTTGTGCATATTATGGTTGGACTTCCAAATGAGACTTTTGAAGATTTGAAAAATACAATTAATTTTATAAATAGCATTGATATTCAAGGTATTAAAATCCATTCTACATATGTTGTCAAAGGTACATATCTTGCTAAAATGTACGAGGAGGGAAAATATACTCCTTTAACTTATGATGAGTATATGGATTCTCTTTGTTATATTATAACTCATCTTAGACCTGATATTGTTGTCCACCGTATTTCTGGTGATGCACCAAAAGAGTTGCTTATAGCTCCTAGTTGGGATGTTCACAAAAAATGGGTTATGAATGGTTTGTTCAAACGTATGAATGAAGAAAATTTAACACAAGGGATGTATTTTAAAGCTGGAACTTAATTAGCTCCAGCTTTTATTTATTTAAGACATACACTCCTATTGTTAAATACGTTGCAAAAATTGTCCATATAATATATGGGATTTGTAACAATCCAGCTAACTTATTTTTCTTATAAAAGATTGCTGTCATGTAAATTATTAAAATTAGCAAAACAATTATCCAAATTATAGCTATAAATCTCCATTTAAATGCAAAAAATACAATTGGCCAAGTAATATTTGTTAATAATTGTGTGAAATAAACTGAATTTACCTTTTCATCAGCTAAGTTATTTGTTTTTAATATTCCATAAGATATTCCCATTAAAATGTATAGTACAGTCCATACTATTGGAAATACTATAGCTGGCGGTGAAAGTGGCGGTCTATTAATCATGTCATAATCCATAAAGTTTGATATTATTAATCCAACTATTCCACCTAATATTACTGGTATTAGTATTGATTTGATAAATTCTAAAGTTTTGTTCATTTAAAACTTTCCTCCTTTTAATATAAGAAAAAAACATATATATTAAAAATAGAAAACGATTTTTTTCTTATATAATTAAATAGTGGTAGTAAATATGTATCTACTACCACTATTATATTTTCTTAATTTATATTTATTCTTAAACTCCAACACTCATAGTTTCTGGTAATGTTGAGCCTCCATCTATTACAAAACTTTGCCCTGTAATATATGAAGCTTCATTACTTGCTAAAAATGCCGCTAACTCTCCTAATTCTTCTATTGTTCCTAATCTTTTCATTGGTATTCCATCAGCTATTCCTTTAACTACTGATGCAGGATTTTCACTATCTGAATCTTTTGCTATTCCTTCTACCATTGGTGTCATTATATATCCTGGAAGAATTGCATTAACACGTATTCCTTTTTCCACTACTTCTGCAGCTAAACCTTTTGTGAAACCTAATAAAGCCGCTTTAGTTGTGGCATATGCTACTTCCCCACTATCTGCTACCATTGGTCCTGTTACTGATGAAAGATTTACTATCGCACCATCTTTTGGCATATATTTTAAAACCTCTTGAGACATATTCCATGTGCCTTTTATATTTATATCCAAATGAAAATCTCTTATTTCATCACTTGTCTCTTCAAAAGGTGTTAGTTTTGCTACTCCTGCATTATTAACTAAGATATCTATTTTCTTATATTTCTCAACTACCTTTTTCATACACTCATTTATCTTATTTCTATCTCTAATATCAACTGAATAACCTTCTACATCATAAACATCTTCTCTTAATTTTTGTAAAGTTTCTTCTAATTTATCAGAATAATCAAAAATGATAACCTTTGCTCCATATTTTAAAAATACTTTTACAATTCCTAAACCATTTCCCATTGCTCCACCTGTTACAATTGCAACCTTATCTTTTAATTTCATACTAAAATCACTCCTTTACTTTTTATGATTCGATTTTATCATTTAAATTATACATTTTCAATACCGGGATTTAGGGACGGTCCTAAAAATCCCTGTTGTTCAATTTCTTTTGAACGATATGAATTTATTTTATATTCATTTTTATTATCAAATTTTATCGCTATGTATTTTGTATAGTTGTCTTTACTAGGTTTTCCATATTCATTTATGATTATACTTGCTTTATATTTATTTAATGTATCAAATGTGTTCATGAATCCCATTCCTGTACCACCATTGTCTGCATGTGTTGTGCTTGGTACTTGTCCAAGATTTTGTAGTGTTTTTATTTCAAATTCTATTCCTGTGTCATAGATGTAAATGCTATAAAATCCATCTATTAATCCTAGTTTTACAAGGATACTTCTATTTATATTTTCAGGGTAGTTTATTGCTATTATTGCATTTTTGATATGGTCTGCAAGTAGAATTTCTAGATTTTCTTTTGCTATGAATTTGTTTACCATGTGATGTATGTTTCCATTTATTTGTAATTCAAAGTTTATTTTGTTCTTTTCACATTCTGATTGCATGTATTTTAACATGTCATCGATTTCTTCTATGTTTGTTTTTGTTAATTCAATTGTTGTATCTTCATTTTGTATTTGTTTTGATATTTCTTTTATTCTATCTTTGATATCTATTTCTTCTGCTATTTCATTGTTTAATAGTAGTTGGTCTAGTTTGTATTCTAATGCTTTTTGTTTGTGTGCTATTGAATGACTTTTCTTACTGAAGTTTAAATTTTCTTTCTCTAATTCATCTATTTCTTGTTTTGCTTTTTCTAGCTCTTCTTTTGTTTTTTCTAGTTCTTTTTGTTGAAGTTTTTGCTTGTAGTATAGTTGTAATGATTTTTGTATTGTAATGAACATGATGATAGAGAAGATTATTAATGCTACAAATGTTTTTCTCATAACATTTATATCTAAATTAATAAATGTTATAAATGAAAATATTATAATCATACTTATATTTAAAATTAGAATATCAAAAAAATTATCATTTCTTTTTTCTTTCAAGAATGTAATGCCATATTTTATTTTCTTAAATTTAAAAATTATCTTTAGTAGTATTAAGTAGCAAGTCATTATTAAAATGAAGTTAATATAAATATTTTGTATCATCATTATTTTATATAAAATAAAGCCTAAAATTGTTGACAAATAATATGTACAGTAATTAATACTTAAAGAAATTACATTTATTATAATAGAATATCCAATTTTACTTTTAGTGGTTCTTGAAAAAACTATTGAAAGATAAAATATAATAAATAGTACCACATTACTAAAAGAAATCTGTATTTGTATAATAGTGCTCACTATCGACATGCATATATTCCAAATTAATATTAAAATTAGTGTTATCTTTTTTTGATGTATATTTAATATTTTTAGACTTGTTAAATATGTATATGAGCTGATAATACTTAATTTTATAAAATATATTATTATATCTGTATATGTAAGTTCTTCTATTTGTACTGGCATATTATTCTCCTTTTCTTATTTATTAATATTATAACTAAAACTTATGTTATAATCAATATTATAATATTTAAATTTTTATAACTAGAAAATTTCATTTAACTAATCTTTAAAAGTATAAAATAAGTGAGAATATCCTATATCTGTAAAGGATTTCTCACTTATTTTATACTTTTAAGGACTACTTATAAAATCACTTGAAATTATAAAATAATATTTTGCATAAATTATCTTAACCAATATTTAAGCCATATCATTAATTCATCTAACCAATCCATACCTCTCACCACCTTTTCCTTCGTTTCCTTTTTTTCTTGACAATAAAAAAATACCATTGTAATAGCCAAAAAACGTGGAGTTTTCTGATAGAAAAAAATGGTGAAATTTGGTGAAAAAATCCAAAAAAATACCACAACATTAAATTTTCATTTAACATTGCGGTATTATGCTTTTTTTATTTAATTTTTTATATTTGTTTTATCGCTTTCTTTTTATAATGATATATTAACTGCATTGGTGTAGGCATTCCTCTATCTAAATCGATATGTCCTTGATAATATTGTTCTAAATCTTCATAAGGCATACTATTCCATGCATGAGCAATCGCATTTTGCATTCCATTAGTAATTGTAGTATTAGATTTATTATATTTATTTGCAATTATTGTAATCACATTATCATCATGTTTACTATTACCATCATCATTCTCAATTAGATACATTATTGCATCATGTATGTATTCTCTTCCAACATACTTTGATGTTATTCCTATAAGTTCTAATTCATCATCTATAAAATCTGAAATTCTTTCTTTATTATCTTTCATTTCTTCTTTCAATTTCTCTATAGTTCTTTCTGGTTCAGCTTCTCTATATGTAATAAATCTATTAAATACATAATTGGCTGAATAATTTGCTTGTCCTTTATACAGTATTACATCAACACCTTGTCTATGGAGAATATTGTATGTTCTTTTCGAATTTATATGAGTTGTTACAATTACTATTGGCTCATAATTTAAATTTAATTTCTTTAAATTCTTTATAAAATCCAAAGAATCTGTATTTCCAGTTGCACTATTATTTAATTCTAAATCTAATACTATTCCATCAGGACGTTTTATTTTTGTTTCTCTTAATCCTTTTATGTCTGAATCTGTTATTTCTACTATTTCAATATCTTCTCTTGTCTTAGCACATTCAATAAAGTTATTGCAGTCTTCTAAATCATCTTCTATGATTAATATTTTCATGGGTTTAGTATCCATACGTTTCCTCCTTTACTCTAATTTTTACATTCATAATATACCATATTTTCTCATAGAATACCATAATTTTGCACTACTTTTTACCATGTCATTGTGTGTCTTATATTGTAAAATTGTTTATGTAGGAGTTGATTTTTGATGAAAGATGTCGAAAGAAATTTAGAAAAACTTGAACAAATTGAAAGAGGTAAAAGAATTAAAAATATTAGAGAAAATGAATTACATATGAATAAAACTCAATTAGCTAAAGAAATCGGTGTTTCTAGTCAGTTTCTTGGATTAGTTGAGAATGGTAAAGGAAATTTAGTTTATAAGAGTATCAAAAAATTAAGAAATTTGAGTGGTCATTCTTCTGATTATATTTTATTTGGAATTGATGATAACTCAATTTCTAAAACAAAAAAAGTTCTGGAACAATATTCTGAAATAGAAATTAGTCAAGCTATGAAATTTCTTAATGATATAGCTGTTTTTATTAAAAATCAATAATTTATATTTAGTTTTTATTATTGCAACTGTTAAAAACATATTAGCAGTTGTAATTTTTTGGTATTTTTTGTGTTTTTTGTATTATTTTGAATATATCATATTGACTTTTCAATTCTTGTTTAGTAGAATATTTTTATAAATATATTATGTTCATAAGAATGGTGGTTTGAATGATTGCAAATTATATAATTTATTTTAATACTTTAACAAGATTTGAACAAGGCAAACAATTATCTATTATTTTAACATTTTTGTTTGTTTTATTAATTGTTGTTTCTATTTTGGTATTTTTAAAAATCAAATTTTCTGATGAAACTAAAGAAAATTTATTTCAAAAGTTTTTAAAAAAGCTTTAATTTTTTAAAAGTTTATTAAATTTTGCTTTTTCCATTTACAAATATTGGTAATTGTGTTATATTAAAAACATTCTAATCAAAGTTTTTTAATTATTTTGATTTTAGTCAAAGTATTAATTTGATTTCAAAATTTAAGTCTTGGCAATAATTTATTTATCATTATTGCAAAAATCATGAATAAAGAATCAATTGAAAATTCCCCTGGTAATGTTTTGATATTAGAATAAGGAGCAAATAAACTAAAGAAAAATAAATTTTGATTAGGAAATTTATTAAATTTGCTAAATTAAATTAATAAGTTTCTTTTGATTTATTAATTTAATTGATACAATAGAAAGGAATTATATGGACAATAAAAATACAGTTAAAACTAAAGAAACACAAGAAATAAGTTTGAAAGATGATGTAATATTTAAAGCATTTTTTTCAAGAAAAGGAAATGAAGAATTTTTAGTAGATTTTTTAGAATCTTTATTAAAAATTGAAATTAAACAAATAAAGATACAAGAAGAAGTAGATTTAGAAAGATTATCAAAAGATGAAAAAGGTGGAAGTATAGATTTACAAGCAGAATTGAATGATGGACTACTTGTGAATGTAGAATTACAAGTAAAGAAAAAAGAATCATTTGAAAATAGAACAGTATATTATGGCTCAAAGATGATAGCAAGAGAAACCAAAAGACGGAACAGAATACAGAGATATTAAAAAATTAATTATAGTAAATATTTTGGATTATGAGATGCTAGGATTTGATGAGTACATATCTGAGACAGAGATAGTTTTAAAAGAGCATCGAGATTATGAAATGTTAAAAAATATGAAGTGGTATTTTATAGAGTTACCAAAGTTTAGGAGCGCTCAAGTAGATATGGACGATAAATTAAATCAATGGCTAGCATTCATTGATGATTATAAAGGAGAGAGAGCAAGGATGGCAGAGGAAAAGAATGAAGTAATCAAGAAAGCAAGAGTAGAAATGAATTACTTAACAGGAGAAGAAGCAGAAAGAAGATTACAATGGTTAAGAGAAAAATGGGAAATGGATTATAACAGCGACATGGGACAAGCAAAGAGAGAGGGCAGGAAAGAAGGTAGAAAAGAGGGTAAAATTGAAATAGTAAAAAATTTATTAAAACTCAATATACCTATAGAACAAATTGTAGAAGCATCTGGATTGACTGAAAAAGAAGTTCAAGAGATAAAAAAATCTATGTAATATAAATATTATGTTTTACAATTTTTTACATTTTTTCACAAAAGTTATTGACATTTTCTGTAAATTATGTTATCCTTTATTTGGTTATACTTTTTGTACAAAAGTATAACTGGCATAATTTCTTCTTATTATAATATTTAATCTTATATATTTTAGATATCTTGAATTAATTAAATTATTAATTTAAGAATCTATCTTCTAAGTTTATGTGTTGAATTTAATTATGTTCTAATTTCACATCATCTCTTCATAATTTTAGTTTAATATATAAATCCCCAATTAGATTTTTAATTATTATATTAATTCAAGATATTTAATTATATAAGTAGAAAGGCTTAAAATGTTATCAATGGTAAAAAGCATTGCCCTTCACGGATTGCAAGGTTATTTAGTTAATATACAAGTTGATGTTTCTTCTGGTATGCCATCTTTTGAAATTGTTGGTCTACCCGATATAAGTATAAAAGAATCAAAAGAAAGGGTTAAAACTGCTATTAGAAATTCTGGTGTGGAATTTTTAAGTAGAAAAATTGTAGTTAATCTTGCACCAGCAAATACAAGAAAAGAAGGTTCTATATTTGATTTACCCATTGCATTGGGAATTTTAATCGCAAATGGTGATATTGATTCAAGTTTTCTAGATGATATTTTAGATCAAACTGTGTTTATTGGCGAATTGGCATTAGATGGCTCAATTGAAGCTGTTAAGGGTATTCTTCCCATTTGTATTGAAGCAAAGAATTTAGGTATTAAAAAAATAATTTTGCCAAAAGCAAATGCAAAAGAAGCATCTGTTATTAGTGATCTTGATGTTATTCCTGTCTCAAATTTGAATGAAGTTATAGACTATTTAAATACTGATATAATTATAGAAAAAGAAAAATCTTTAAATTTTCTTTCAAATTTTAAACCTAAATATGATTTCGATTTTTCTGAAGTTAAAGGTCAAGAAAATGTGAAAAGAGCTTTAGAAATTGCAGCTGCTGGAGCACACAATTGCTTATTAATTGGCAGCCCTGGCTCTGGTAAAACCATGCTTGCAAGGCGTCTACCTAGTATTTTACCTGATTTAACGTTTGAAGAAGCATTGGAAGTCACAAAAATTCATAGTATTTCTGGTTTATTATCTGAAGAAAATCCACTAATTTGTACAAGGCCTTTTAGAAGTCCACATCATACTATTACTGAAACTTCATTAGTTGGAGGTGGTAGAATTCCTAAACCGCGGAGAAATTAGTTTGGCTCATTATGGTGTTTTATTTTTAGATGAATTGCCTGAATTTAATAAATCCACATTAGAAGTTTTGCGTGGTCCGTTAGAAGATAGAGTTGTTACGATTAGTAGACTTAATTCGTCTATCACTTATCCTTGTAATTGCATGTTTATTGCTAGTATGAATCCATGTCCTTGTGGTTATTATGGTTCAAAGGAAAAGGAATGTAGTTGCCGTGATGACCAGATAAAAAAGTATATTAATAGGATTAGTGGTCCTCTTTTGGATAGAATTGATATTCATATTGAAGTGGAAGGTGTTAAATTTGAAAAATTGGGAAATGATATTCCTTCTGAATCTTCTTGTGAGATAAGGAAAAGAGTGAATAATGCTAGAAATATTCAATTAGAAAGATATAAAGAATATAATATTTTTTCCAATTCCGAATTAACTCCAAATTTGATAAATAAGTATTGCAAACTTAAAGCAAAAGAAAAGAAAGTATTAGAAAGCGCCTTCGATAGATTTGGTTTAAGTGCAAGGGCATATAGTAGAATTTTAAAGGTTGCAAGAACTATTGCTGATTTAGATAGCTCTGAAAATATTGAAATTTCTCATTTATCTGAAGCAATTCAATATAGAAGTTTGGATAGGAAATATTGGTCAAGGTAAGGTGTATTATTATAAAAGATTTTTATGTTACAGAAGTAAAATTTAATAGCGAATTATATCCAAAATCATTGCAAAATATTCCTAATCCCCCAAAAAAGTTATATATGCAAGGAAATTTGGGATTATTAAATAATCCTATTATTTCAATAGTTGGATCTCGTTCTTGTAGCAAAAATGGCAAAAATTTAACTAGGAAATTTGCCTATGAATTGTCACAATGTGGTATTACAATTGCAAGTGGTTTAGCTAAAGGTATTGACACTGTTGCACATCTTTATTCTTATAAAGAAAAAGGTAAAACTATTGCCGTGCTCCCTAGTGGATTTAATCATATTTTCCCAAAAGAAAATGTTGGATTATATGAAAAAATTTTAGATAATGGCGGCTTAGTTATAAGTGAATATTCTCCTGACATAAAGGCTAAATCTCAATATTTTTTAGAACGTAATCGCATTGTAAGTGGGCTTTCTTTAGGTGTTTTAGTTGTTGAAGCAGCTCATAGAAGTGGTACAAGTGTAACTGCAAAACTAGCCAAAAACCAAGGCAGAAAAGTTTTTGCATTGCCACATGAGATTTGGGATTCACATGGTGTTGGTACAAATAGATTAATTAAAGCTGGTGCTACTTTAGTTACTTGTGTAGAAGATATTTTGGATGAATTATATGGTTCGAAAAATTTGAATTATTCTACTTTTGATTCTTCTATTGATTTTGAGTATAATGATTTATATTCTGCATTGCCAACAATTGAGAGATATAATATTAATTCTCATATCGTTACTTTGCCAGATGATAAGTCTCCTGATAATGGCGTAAAAACTTTTAATTCTTCAGAGTCTTTAAAATCATATAATCTCTTAAATAAAAAAATACTAGAAAATAAAGAATATCAATTTGTATATAATTTAATTTCAGACAATCCTATATCAATAAATGAAATATGTAAAAAAACTAATAAATCTATTAGTGTTGTTTCCAATTCTTTATTTTTGCTCGAATTAGAAGGATATATAAAGAAAGTTGCAGGTGGTTATGTATGTATTTTAGACAAATGATTGGTAAATATGGTGAAGATTTAGCTTGTAATTATTTGAAAGATAATAATTATATTATTATAGATAGAAATTTTTATTGTCGTCAAGGTGAAATTGATATTATTGCAAAGGATTTGACAAAAAATGAGCTAGTCTTTTTTGAGGTTAAGACTAGATCAAATTTTAGATATGGTAATCCTGCTGATGGTGTGAATAAAAATAAGAAGTCTCATTTATATAGGGCTTGTGAATATTATCTTTATAAAAATAATATTCACCGCCTTTCTATACGTATTGATGTTATTGAAGTGTTTTTAAAACCTAATTGTTATGATATTAATCATATTAAGCAGATTTTTTAATTGACTATCCATTTAGGTAGTTCCTCTGCAATCTCTTGTAGAGATTTACCTATTTCTTTTGTATCAAGTCCTAATTCTATTAACCCCTCTTCTCCTAAAATATCTACTAGCTGTCTTTCCATTTCTTTCATAATTTCATCCATATTTTTGTTACCCATTCTAGCTTCAATAGTATATGGAATAATTAAATTGTGTAATAATTCAGCTAAATCGTCCTCATCAAATATATCACTATCAAATTCTTCTTTTAGCTTTTTGTATCCTTTTGTATTTACTAGATAGTCCTCTGTTCCGTATTTTAGGTATTCTTCTTTCGAGTACGTTTTTATTTCTTTATTCGCTTTTATTATTTTTTTTGCCATTTCTTCATCTAAGCAATTTTCATAGATAAATTGTAAACTTCCTGTTTTTTTGTCAATTTTAATTCCACCTACTCCAAAAAGTTCACATACCATAATTAAAAATTTTGCAAACTGTTCCTTATCTGTTTTTCCATAAAATTCTTCCATTATATTATATACTTGTTTTGTTTTTATTACTCCATGTAATTCACAAATTCCTAAAATAATATGTGTTTTCTCACTTATTATTTTCTGCTTGTCCATTATTTCTTTATCTTGTATAGTTTGCTTCATTTTTTTAATTAATGGTATATGAATAATCACTTTATTTTCTTGCATTCCAATGAAAGCCATTCCGAAGTTCTTTAGTAGTTCATATTTTACTATTTTTACTATTTCACTAATGTCTTCTTCGAACTCAATTTCTATTATTCCGTTTTGTGGTGTGTTTTTTATTTCTTGAATTACACTTTCTGGCATGTATATCATATTTTCTCTTAATATTTCTTCTTGGTTTTCTATGATATATTTCTTTAAGTCTTTTTTTATTTGTTTAATTTCTTCTGGTGTTTTAGTAATTATTTGCGGTCCTAGAAATGGTAATAGTTCCTCTTCTTTTTTCCTTTCTTGTACATATTTTTCATATGTTTTGTTTTTTTCTACTTTGTCGTTTGCTATTTCTTTTATTTCTTCTATTATTGCTTCTCTTTGTTCTAATTCATATTCTTCAAAATTCTCATATTCATCAAAGTCCTCGTAATCTTCGAAGTCTTCATAGTCATAATCACTATAATCTTCATCATCTTCAATGTCATAATCGTCGAAATCTTCTTCAAAATTGTAACCTAATTCTTCGTCTTTATTTGATTTTTGTTTTTTTGGACTCATTTTGGTACCTCCTTTACTACTTTTTTTGGCTATTTTATTGCTATTTTTCTTTGTGTTTTTATGTTTAGTGTTTTTTTGTTATTTGTAGTAATATTGTACCATATATTGTTAATTTTTGTCATTAGTTTTTGGTAATATTTTCTATTTTGTAAAATTTCGTAAATTTGTAATTTTTGTTATGTCTTTTGTTATTTTTCTTATAGTTATTTTAAATTACTACAGATAAATGTACTTTTTACCTTCGGGTTATGAGAATGGATTGACTGGTTTTTGAACTTTAGTGGAATCAAGGGTTTTAGCTGATATTTTAGTACCTTCGGGTATTTTAGCATATCGAACATTTGTGTAATTTTAGGACGTTTTTTGAGGATTTCTTCCCCAACTTTTCCTCAACTTGTTTTATACATTGGTTCGTATAAAAATTGGTTAATAATGGAAACCTAAAATTTATTTAGGAGGTTTTCAGTTATGAATAATAAAATTACTTATCATATAGAAGGAGATTACTTTATACCAAATTTGTCTTTACCTGTACAACCTAAAAAGCTAATTGGAAAATATGGTAGATTAAGATTAAATTACTTAAAAAATTTTAATAAAGGTCTATACACTGAATTACTTATAGATGGTACTTTAAAGCAACATTTATTAGATATAGATGAAAGTACTAATGAAAGACTACATGTACTTATAAAACAATTTGCTGAGTCTGAAAATGTTAATGAATATTTAAAAGAACATCATCAAATGGAATGGGTTCAAGCTATGAATAATATAAAAAATAGAGCTGAAGAAATTGTATTGAATGAAATTATATATGTATAGGAGGATATGGAAATGGTTAATTTTAGAGAAGTTAATGATGATATTTTGAAAAAATGGTTTGATTTTAGAGAAGAAACTTGTTTTTGCTATGCAGATAAACAAGATAGAGAAAATAATATTAAGTTTGATTTTTTTAGAGAGAATCTTTTGAAGAATATTCCTAAGCAAAATCAAAATTATATTGATAATCAACTTGATCTGATTTATGATGATTTTATGAGATATTTAACATATATCACTGAGAAATATTATAGAAATGGATTTGTAGATGGCTCTCAGTTAATTATGGGATGTTTTGAGGAATAGATACAGGCGAGATTTAATTCTCGCCTTGCTTATTTTCATGTCAGAAATTTTTTAAAATTTTGAAAAAACTTCTGATTTTTATGTACTTTTTTCAAATTTATAAATGTTGCCATTCTTTTTACAGCATACTGCTATTAGTATATAATAATTTCAAATTAATTTATTTGCTTTAAATAATATAAAAATGTGTCATATATCAATGATTTTTGCATAAAATAATATTAGAGTTGTTGACAATCTCAATTACTATATAGTATAATAAGTGTAACTCAACTACCAAGTTGTAGTAGGAGATCCTGGAAACGTCATTGATATTCTTAAGTCAATGGCGTTTTCTGCATCTTATATTTTTCATATTTCTTTATATATTTTTCCATTGCATTATCATACTCAATATAATATCCCGTTATTAGTAAATTATAATTCTGTCTTTTTTCTATTATGACCAAAAATTTTACGTCCTTGAATAAAAAATATGCTCTAACATTCTTTTTATAATATTCTTCAAAATATAAAATTTTTTCACAGTTATTGCAATTCTCATTACATTTATAATTTTCAATGATTGCTCTATTCCACCCTATTCTTTCAGCTCTTCTTGGATCTGGTATTCTATCATTCGGATCATTAGATTTATGGAATTCATCTTTATGCGTTAAATGTATAAATGTATGTTCATATTTTCCATCCATAGGTGCTTTTCTAAAATTTACTCCTTTACCTTCAAATATTGGCTTACTATCTATAAAGTCTTTTTTAAATATGGAGTATAGAATGTCTAAATATTCATTCCATTTATTATAATCTTTGCATTCCACTATTTTAGGTAGCCATTTGCAGTTATCCAATGTTATCACCTGCTTTCAAATTGATGCAAAACAAGTTGAATTTTTTCTCTGATAACATTGTGTTTTTTGTTAATGAATATCCACTTTTATTGATAATATGCATCATTAGTTCTTTTTTTGCCCAACTAGAATTTTCTTCATCATAAACTTTTCTGTTCCTATATCCAATTGCTCCAATAAATAAGTCAGCTAATTGCATTATTACACTTTCTTCCGAATTCATGGATTGTATATTTTTTATTACATTAAATTCATAATCCATTAATTTAAAACTTAAGTATTTTTTTACACCTTCTACCTTACTAGCACTTTTTGTATCTTTAATATCTAAATAAATATAATTTTCTTGTTTTGGTTCAACTAAATTAATTAATAAATAGTAATACATTTTATAATACCAATCATCATGAGTTTGGTTGAATAGTTTATGATTTAATTGTGTTTTATCAATAATTATTGCTCTAAATCTTAAATTTTCGTTTTCAAAAAAATAATCTACAAGTTCTTTATAATATGATAACTTTGAAGGCGAAACTTTATTCCATTTTATTTCAGCTCTATCTGGAACATTATATTTTCTTTTTATATTTAATATATCTCTCTTTATACATTTTCTGCTACTTTTTTCACAGATTATTCCACCTAATACCATATATTTTTGATTATCATGTTCCAAATGACAACTTTCATCACAATATATATTGTATTTCATATAAAGTTCCTCCTCGTTTTAATCTTTTTTCAATTTATAATCTATGCTATCCTCTTCTACCATATCCAAATTATAATTATCTTCTTCATTAGTTTGACCATATTCAATAGGATCATCTTTTAGTAAACTATTTGTCAAAACGAAAAATTTATCAAAGAAATCTAATATTTTTTCAATTACATTTTTCTTTTTAATTTGTCTATTTCCATCTGGTGAAAATCGTGACATTGGAGGTAATAAATCAGAAATTTTAGTTCCTTCTGTTTCGACAATACCTTTTTCGAATGCATCTTCAACAAATCTATATGTTTCTTCTTTACGCAAACTTTCTTCTTCTATAATTTTATCTAATTCTTCTTTTTTCTTACTATTCATAAAGTCTTGGAAGTCTCTAAAAACATTTGAAGTTCCATCTAAAGTGTCTATAAATGCTTCTATTAACTCTTTCTTATTTCTTAAATCCGGACTAGCCATAATTGCCTTATTAATATTTATTCTAATTTCTTTATCTTGCATATTACTTTCGTGATATTTTGTAATTAGAGCTAAAATATAATCTATATTTACTTCAATTTGCTTTACAAGTTCCATTTCAAATACAACATCATCAGTAATATCTACTTTTTCGTTTTTTTCTATTCTTATAAATTCATCTCTTATTCTTAAATATTCACCTTGATAGTCTTGTATCTCTCTTTCTGTAAGTAATTTATCATTTTTAAATTTATCAAATGATAACAATATATTTCTAACTTTTAAGATTTGCCCAAATAATCTAACAAATTCTTTTTGATTTTGTTCTCCTATTATCATTTCTCCAACTGGAAATTTTTCTTTTAAAATTCCCACTAAATCGCAATACCCTGGAAAATCTTTCTCATTTGTTTCTTTATGCCCTTCGTAACCATAATAATAATCTTCATAAGTTTTTAATAACACTACATTATTAGCATTTTTATCTCCAAATAGTCCTAATGCTTCGTTTAATTCTTTTTCTAAATCTCTAAAACATACTATATTTCCGAATGTCTTTATTGAATTCAATATTCTATTTGTTCTTGAGAAAGCTTGAATAAGTCCATGATATTTTAAATTCTTATCTACCCATAGTGTATTCAACGTTTTAGCATCAAACCCAGTCAAAAACATGTTAGCGACTATCAGAATATCTATCTCTTTATTTTTCATTCTTAAAGAAACATCTTTATAATAGTTTTGAAATTTCTCGCTTGATGAATCATAATTGGTACCAAATATTTCATTATAATCTTTTATTGCGTAATCAAGAAAATCTCTATCTGTTTGACTTAAATTCTCTGTACTTTCTGAATTTTCATCATCTAATCCATCATTTTCTTCATCATTAACTCCAAAGCTATATATTAAAGCTATTTTCAAGTTATGTTCTTCTTGTCTTCTTTTAAACGCTTCATAGTACATTTTTGCCATTGGTATTGATGCAGTTGCAAATATAGAATTAAATCCATTTATATATCTTTTTACTTTGATTTCTTTTGCTTTGTTATTTTTTGCGACTTCAATAACATTATAAAGAGTACTATGTGAATATGTTTCTGTATTTTTTGTTTTTATCGAAAAGTTATTAATTATGTAATCTGTTACTAAATTTATTCTTGTAGAACTCATTAATACCTTCTCTGTATCAATTGCATTTACCTTTTCGTCTTTAACATCATCTTTTATATCCACTGTTTTTATATACTCATATTTGAATGGTAATACATTTTTATCATTTATTGCATGAACTATAGTGTATGTGTGTAATCTATCTCCAAATAATTGTCCTGTAGTCATTGATATTCCTTTTATTGTTCTGCTATTTTCTACAAATATTGGAGTTCCTGTAAATCCAAACATGTAATATTTTTTAAATTTTCTTACAATTAAGTTATGCATATCTCCAAATTGTCCTCTATGGCATTCATCAAATATTATTACTATCTGTTTATTGTAGACATCATGTTCTGGATTTTTCTTTATAAAGCTTGTTAATTTTTGAATGGTAGTAATTATTATTTTACTATCATCTTCTAATTGACTCTTTAATATTGCTGTTGATGTGTTTGCGTTAGCTGCACCCTTTTTGAATCTATCATATTCTTTCATTGTTTGATAATCTAAGTCTTTTCTATCTACGACAAATAAAACTTTATCTATATAATCCAAATTAGTTGCTAATTGTGCTGTTTTAAATGAAGTCAATGTTTTTCCTGAACCTGTTGTATGCCAAATATACCCTCCAGCATTAATTGTACCTATTCTCTTTGGATCATTATGTGCTATTTCGATTCTGTTTATTATTTTTTCTGTTGCAACAATCTGATATGGTCTCATTACTAATAGATTGCTTTCACTTGTAAATACACAATATTTAGTTAATATATTTAATATTGTTCTTTTGGCGAAAAAAGTTTTTGTGAAGTCAATCAAATCTGTAATTGCTTTATTTTCTTGGTCTGCCCAATATGAAGTGAATTCAAATGTATTAGATGATTTTTTTGTTCCACCTTTTACATGTAAATCTCTTGTAGTATTAGAATAATATTTCGTATAAGTTCCATTTGAAATTACGAATATTTGTATATATTCATATAGCCCAGAACCGGCCCAAAAAGAATCCCTCTGATATCTATTTATCTGGTTAAATGCCTCTCTAATTGGTTTTCCTCGTCTTTTTAGTTCAACATGAACCATAGGAAAACCATTTACAAGTATTGTAACATCATATCTATTGTCTCTATTTCCACTATTTTCATATTGGTTAATCACCTGTAAACTATTATTATGGATATGTTCTTTATCTATTAATTTTATATTTTTTAAAGTACCATTATCTAAAGTAATTGTTTGTATATAATCTTCTTGTATTCTTTTTGTTTTTTCTAGTATTCCATCATTACCATTTTTTATGATACTATTAAATAAATAATCCCATTCTTTATCACTAAATTCATAGTTATTCAATTTTTCAAGTTGCATTTTTAAATTTAAAATGAGTTCTGCCTCTGAGTGTATTTTTAAATATTCATAAGATTGATCTTGTAATGTCTTTATAAACTCTTTTTCTAGCTCAGCTTCAGATTGAAAACTTTGCGCTTTACTTCTATCATATTCATATTTTGAAATTACTGTGGATTTTTCGTTTTCTGATACTACATTTAACTTTTCCATATACATCTTCCTTTTAAATTATTTTAATCTATTATGAATCAGCTTCATACTTTTTCCAATTATAATCTTCTATAAATTTATTAAAAAAACTTATAACTATCTTTTTCTGATCTTCTGGAATATCTTTATATTCTAAATCGTCTAATCTCCCATGACTATATATATTTATAATATTAATAAATTCACTTTTATCCTTGTTTGTTATACAATCCTCCCAATTTTCATATCCCAAAAATGTTGCTGTTTTTTCTAATAAGCTTCTTATTAAATTGCAATGATATTTTTGCAATCTTTTTTCTATAATTGCCTTTTCAATTTCTTCTTTCACCATTAAGTGATAGCCAAATGGTGTTTCCTTTTGCTTGTCTAATTTATAATAATTATCTATCTTTTTTAAAACATATGGTTCTAGTACATAATGGTTATCTCTTTTTAATTTATTAAGTAATACACTATAAAACAATGCATGATGTGTCATTATTAAAATTCTCAAGTTATTATCTGCCCTGTTTATTATATCTACTAACTTTGTTGCCATCATTATAATTTTAGAATCATCTATTGAAGAAATTGGATCATCAATAATTACATATTTTAAATTATTAAATCGTTCTGTAGTTCTAGTTTCCTCATCAGTATTTAACATTTCTATCGCATCTATCAAAATTGTATAAAATACCGACCATTTAAATATGCTTTCTTCTCCTTTTGAAATTTTTATTCCAACTTTAGAATTATCGTCTCCGTGTAGTTATTTTAAATGTAATTTCACCTTTTTCTATATTAATGTCTGGTTCCAAACGGTGTCCTATTATATTTTTAAAGTTATCAACAATTTCTGTGTCTAATCCCTCGTCTTTAATCAGATCTGTTATCCAAGATTTTTTTATGTATAATATTAATTTGTCGTTATCCCATATAAAAGTATCTTCTGCAAAGGCATTAAAACATAAAGTTTCATTTATATTTTCGGTTTCATCTTCTTTCCCTTCTAATACTCTTGACAATCTAGTTTTTCCAGTAGCATTAAATGCATATAACATAATTACTTTCTTTTTACTTGGATTTTTATTAAGTCGTTTTTTTATTTCTATAGCTAAAGATTCTATTGATTCAAATGCATCCACTATACTAACTCCTTAAATGTTAATAATTTATTTCTATAATATTCGTACTGTTTCTGTCTCACTTCTATTTCTGCTGGTAATCCTTCTGATATATCAGTTGTTAATTTATCAAATTTATCTAATATATTCACTATTTTTTCTTGTATATCTATTGATGGAATAGGTATTAAAAGATTATCCGTATTGTAATGATATATTTGTGGTAACTTTACTGATTGAGCTCTTGCCGTTTTTTGTAGTTCTTTTTGCTTGCTTAATAAATAATAATATACATACTTTTGATTAACCCTATTATCCACTGTATATGACCATAACTCAGCTTTATTTGTGAATGGCTTATCATAATATTCAAATCCAATATATCCTCTTGATTTTACTATTATACTAGGAAGCATAATTATATCTTCTTTAGGAATATCTTCAACATCAACATATGCTATAGTATTTCCTGCAGCAAAAACTTTTACTTTTCCATCTTTTTTGTTGATTTCTTTCATTTTTTGTGCAGTAATTGCTGTTCCTTTATTTCTAACAGCAATATCTATTAATTTTAGCCATTCTATTTTTTGTTCATTAAAGTATCCGTGTGTGTGTGTGTGTGTGTGTGTGTGTAGAGTATCAAGGGTTTCAGCAGTTTCTTCAAAAGATAATAATTTGTTCCTATAATATTCATATTGTTTTTGTCTTGCTTTCAGCTCTGCTGAAAGCTCTGCTGAAAGCAACGAGAAATTGTCCAACACATGGACAATTTCTTGTTGTACCTCCAACGGAGGTACAGCAACTCTAATATTTTTAAAATCTCCCTGATTTAATTTAGGTATATTTCCATGAATTAATTCTCGAACATTAACGGATTGAATATAATAATATAAATATCTTAATAAAACTCCATCTATTTCTTCTATTATATGTGCATGGTTATTTACCCAAATTTTGCCTTCAGCCCAATTTACAACAGGATTTCCTGATGGAGTAATAACACTTCCATCCTCTCCTACTAATACAAAAGTCCCATCAAAAATATAATCCGAAACATAGTCTTGTATTCCATTTGCTCCATAATACGGATATTTCCCTTTTTCTCTTGCTGATTTTGTGACAGGTTTTCTCTTATTATCTAATATATTACAGCAGTCACTTAAATTTCTAAATTCTACTCCTTCCGGACATTTTTCTTTTATTAATTCTTCTAATCTACTCACTATACATCACCTCTAATTCTTGTATAATTTCATCTAAACTATTTCTTAATTCTTGTTCTCTTTTTACTATTTCTCTTACACTATTATTTAATTCTTTAATATCTATTTTTTCTTCTGAACTTTCTTGTTTTAAATATGTATTTACAGACAAATTTGAATCATTTTCTACAATTTCTTCATTTGGAATCAGTATTGACTTATATTCAATACTTTCTCTATTTCTTAATAAATTAATTATATCTTTAATGTTTTTGTCTGTTAGTTTATTTTTTGTATCATTTCTCGTAAATTCATTAGAAGCATCAACAAACAGCACTGAATTGTCTTTTTTACTTTTCTTAAGAACTATTATGCAAGTAGCTATTGAAGTACCAAAAAATAAATCGGGTGGAAGTTGAATAACTGTATCGACAAAATTATTTTCAATTAAGTATTTTCTTATTTTTTGCTCTGCTCCACCTCTATACAATACACCAGGAAATTCGACTATTGCTGCTGTTCCTTTTTCTGAAAGCCATGACAACATATGCATCGTAAAAGCTAAATCTGCTTTTGATTCAGGAGCCAATATTCCAGCTGGAGCATATCTTTCATCATTTATTAGCAATGGATTCTTCTTTCCTTCCCAACGGATTGAATATGGAGGATTTGAAACAATTGCATCAAATGGTTCATCATCCCAATGCATTGGATTTATTAAAGTATCTCCTAAAGCTATATCAAAATTATTATAGTTAATATCATGTAAAAACATATTTATTCTTGCTAGATTGTAGGTTGTAATGTTTATTTCTTGCCCATAGAACCCGTCTTTTACATTTTCTTTTCCTAATATTTTGGCAAACTTTAATAGTAAAGAGCCTGAACCACAAGCCGGATCATAAACTTTATTAACTGATTTTTTATCCATTATAACTATCTTAGCAAGCAATTCTCCAACTTCTTGAGGAGTAAAAAATTCTCCTCCAGACTTTCCTGCATTTGAAGCATACATTGTCATAAGAAATTCATAAGCATCACCAAATGCATCAATAGTATTGTCTTGATAATTACCTAATTTAAGGTCTCCTATTGCATTTAACATTTTAACTAGCTTTTCATTTCTCTCAATAACTGTATTTCCTAATTTGTTACTATTAACATCTAAATCATCAAATAAACCTTTTACATCATTTTCTGATTTATATCCTTTAGCTGAATTTTCAATTTCTTGAAAAATACTTTTTAAAGTCACATTCAAATCCTCATCTTTACTTGCTTTTTTTCTTACATTTTCAAATAATTGACTTGGGTAAATAAAGAAACCTTTATCTTCGATAATTCCCTCTTTATCCCTTTCAGCTATCTCATCAGGTAACTTGGCATAGTCAAAATTTTTATTTAATTCTTGTTCTGATTTATTTATATAGTTAGTTAAATTTTCTGAGATAAATCTATAGAATAATAGTCCTAGAACATATTGTTTAAAATCCCATCCATCAACTGCTCCTCTTAAATCATTTGCAATTCGCCATATTGTTTTGTGTAACTCGTTTCTTTCTTGTTCTTTTTTACTATCCATCTTAATACTCCTTAATATACTTTTGTTTATAAATTTCTATTTTATTTTATATCACAAATCACTTTTTTTCTCAATAAATAAACAATTTTTTCTACAAAAAATAGAAGTATTTCTACTTCTACTTTCATATTTTTATTAATCTTTTACTCATCTTATTCCAACTATTTTTTACTTGATCATTTATTTTCCCTAATTCTCCGTATTCTTTTTGTGCCCTATCAGCATATGTTAAGAAATTTCCTTTTTTAACATTTTTTGTTTTCTTTCCTAAATAAGAATATTGTTTATACAACTTTTTTCTACCTATGTTCCTACCTGTTTTTACAGTCCATTTGTTTATTGTCTTTATTCTTGCATACATTTTTCTATAATATTTTGCTACTGTTTTTTCTCTTATTTTTACAAACTTTCCGTCATATGAAAATCCAAGGTAATTAATAATAGTATTTTCTTTTAAAATTTTATTTTTTACAATATCTATACTAGTAATACTATCTTTTCTTTTTATAAAACAACTTGTCTTTTCTGGGCTCATTACTAAATTAGGTATTTTGTCCTTTATACTCATAAGCTTATTATATAATTCTTTTACTTTAGCTATATTAGGAATTATTATAATAATATCATCTGAATATCTCCTATAAATTCCATTATTTGATGTTACCAAGTCATTTACTAATTTATCAAATTTTATCATATATATATTTGACATTACTGAACTAATAGCAGAACCTTGAACCATTCCATATAATTCTTTATTAACATGAACTTTTCCTTTTTTAAATTTTCTAAACTGCTCTATATCAAATAATCTTTCTTTGTGTAACTTAGTTAATTCTTTATGCTTTAGACCTAATTCATTTAATATATCGTTATATTCAATATAAGAATATTTAGTTATACTTCTAAATACTTTATAATAATCGCTTGGTAATGTATCAACTTTTAGTATTTCTTTTAATCTTTCCTTTAAATACTGATGATTTAAACTATCAAAAAAATTAGTAAAATCTGATACTATAATAAATGCATTTTCTTGTTTATTTAAAAATTTAAAAACATCACTTGAAAAATTTATGTTGCTCTTATTTAAATTTGTTCTATAAGCAATAGCTGCTTGGTTTATTCCTAATTGTTTTGCATATTTATTATATTTTTTTGATAATATATCATTATAATACTCATAAATATATCTATCAATATGCGAAGAATATCTTATATCTCTTGGTGATTTTGGTATTATCTTCTCACCATTAAACTTATTCCTTTCTTCTTGATAATGAATAAATGGATAAAAAGCATGCCTTTCTATCCATTCTGGATTTTTTATATTATTTATATATTTCCAATACTCTGGCTTTCTTGCATCAAAATGAGTGTACCCTTTATTTTTATATACTTTTCTCTTTTTCATATTTTCTCCTTTTCAAGGCCTACCAATCGGAACGCAGAAATCCTTTAAAGATTGGCAGACCTGAATTGTTCCTAACATATTTCTATGTTATCTGCTATTCTCCAATACCAAAGAAATAATATGGTATAATATAATGGAGGTTAGATATATGAACAAATCAAGTTCGTTAATTGATATATTCATAATCTATGCAATTGAAATACTATATAATATTAAAGTTGACATAATTATCAATATAAATATTAAGATAGTACTTGACATTGCAGTAATATAAATCTCCTATAACTTCTTTTATAGGACAAACCTATTATACATTAATCTTCGTATTTTTACAATACCATTACAATTTTTTTACAAAAATATTACAGCATTATCTATCATACCTTATCTTTTTCTCTTTTATCTTTATTTTTTCTTGTTTCTTTTCCTTCATTTCTTTTATTTGCTCTTTCATCTTCTTAGAATTATCACCAACTTCATCACACAACTTAATATCTTTCCTAACTTTTTCTATAGCAGAAGTAACGCTAATTATTTCTTTAGTCACAGCATCTTTTTCTCTTTCATTGTCTAATTTCTGCCTTTTGTAATACAACCTATTCCTTGTATTCAAAGTCTTTTGTAATTCTTCTTTTTTCTGTTCTTTTAAATTTTCTACATCATTTATAGTTTCTAACTTATACTTACATATAAACCTAATTTGTTCTGAATACTTGTGCATTTTTTTTACTTCTGCTCTCATCTTTGGATTAAGTTTATAGTTTAATTTTTTCTTTGGATATACTTTTAATAAATAACAATAGTAATAATATAAAGCAATTATCCCTTTAGGCTTTCTTAATTTTTTTATGCTACCTTTATAAAATAATCTTCTATAATAAGTTTTAGGTTTAATTATTTCTTCTCTACTTGGATATCTACTGCAAATTTTGTTTTGAATATTTTCAATAGAATACTCTTCTCCAAAAGCTCTTTCTATTCTAATATTTCTTTTATGTGGATACATTCTTACACTAATTTTATTTGCTCTAAAATATACTTCATATCCCATTTCTTTTAATCTTTTTAAGAATTCTTTATAAGTCCACGAATGTTCTATCGCATAATCTATATCTTCTTTTGCAAATTTATAATAATCTGAATCTCTCATAGATTTTTTATAAAAATTTTCAAAATTAATTCCAGATTTACAAAGTTTTTTCTTTTAAAACACTTAAGCCATATTCTTCACATATTTCATCTGATATTTTTCTTAGTAACGCTGTATTAGTCAAATTACTATAATATTTCTTTCCATCTTTAAATGAAACTGAATTAATTACAAAATGATTATGGAGATGTTTTGTATTTAAATGAGTGGATACTACAACTTGAAATCTATCTCCCCACATTTCATTGGCAAGTTTTACTCCAATTTCATGTGCTATCTTTGGAGTAACTTCTCCTTCATTAAATGATTGACAAGCATGAAACGCTAATATGCCATTTTCTTTTCCATAAGATATTTTTACAAATTGCATTTGTTTAACTGCATTTTCTATTTCACAATTTATCCCTGTAGTATAAAATTGTTTTTCTGTTTTGTCTGGATTAGTTGCATAAGTCATTACTTGTCTGATACTATCAAACTCATCCATTCTATATTTGCTATAATTATTTTTTGTTTTTTCTTCATTTGTTGCATAGTTAATTACATGATCTAATCTCTTTTGTACTTTCCATATTTTTGTTGTTGCCATTTACTTTCTCCTCGTATAATATATTTAACAATCAATTTTGTAACTTAAAATTACATTAAATAAATGATTGTAAAGAAAATTT
>CALXFF010000008.1 GCA_944387525.1 uncultured Clostridia bacterium
TTGAAGATATATATAGACCATATAAACAAAAAAAGAAAACAAGAGCAACAGTTGCAAAAGCAAAAGGATTAGAGCCACTTGCAAATATTATTATGGAACAAAAAGAAACAACTCCAATAATAGAAATTGCAAAACAATACGTAAATATAGACAAATTATCTGAAGAAGATAAGAAAAATAAAGACAAAGTAGTTGCAACTCCAGAAGATGCAATACAAGGAGCATTAGACATTATTGCAGAAAACATTTCTGATGAACCAAAATATAGAAAACAAATAAAAAGAATTTGTTATAGAGAAGGACTTATTGAAACAAAAGCAGCAAAACCAGAGGAAAAATCTAATTATGAAATGTATTATGATTATCAAGAAGCAATAAAATACATACCAAGCCATAGAATTTTAGCAATAAATCGTGGAGAAAAAGAAGATTTCTTAAAAGTAAAAATAGAAAAGCCAGAAGATAAAATTTTAGCATATATTGAAAGAGATATTATAAAAGGTGAAACTCAATTTACTGAAATGCTAAAAGAAACAATTTTAGACAGTTTTAAAAGATTAATAGAACCATCTATTGATAGAGAAATCCGTTCAGATTTAACAGAAAAAGCTGAAGATAAAGCAATTAAAGTATTTGGTAAAAATTCAAAACAATTGCTATTAGGAGCACCAATTAAAGGGAAAACTGTTATGGGATTTGACCCAGCATATAGAACTGGATGTAAAATAGCAATTATAGATGAAACAGGTAAACTATTAGACTATACAACAGTATATCCAACAGAGCCACAAAATGATGTTGAAGGAGCTAAAAAAGAATTACTAAAATTAATAGAAAAAGATAAAGTAGACATGATAGCAATAGGAAATGGTACAGCATCAAGAGAATCAGAAATGTTTGTAGCAGATATGATAAAAGAAGCCTCAAGAGATGTACACTATGTTATAGTAAGTGAAGCAGGAGCATCAGTATATTCAGCATCAAAACTTGCAACAGAAGAATATCCAGATATAAATGTATCAATTAGAGGTGCAATTTCAATTGCAAGACGTTTGCAAGACCCATTAGCAGAACTTGTAAAAATAGACCCAAAAGCAATAGGTGTTGGACAATATCAACATGATGTAAATCAAAAGAAATTGCAAGAGAGCTTAACAGGAGTTGTAGAAGATAGTGTTAATAAAGTAGGAGTAGATGTAAATACTGCAACACCTTCACTACTTAGCTATGTTTCAGGAATTAACAATACAATTGCAAAAAATATTGTAAAATATAGAGATGAAAATGGAAAATTAAAAAATAGAAAACAATTATTAAAAGTTCCAAAACTAGGAAAAGTAGCATTTGAGCAATGTGCAGGTTTCTTAAGAATATTTGATGGAGATAATCCACTAGAAATTACAGCAGTTCACCCAGAAAGTTATGAAGCTACTGAAAAATTACTTAATCAATTGGGATTTGATAAAAATGATTTAAGAAATAAAGAAAAATTAGAAGAATTAAGAAATAAATTAAAAACAATTGATGTAGCAAAAACTGCAAAAGAATTAGAAATTGGAGAAATGACGCTAACAGATATTATTGAAGAACTTTCAAAACCAGGAAGAGACCCAAGAGAAGATATGCCAAAACCAATTTTACGTTCAGATGTATTAAAATTAGATGATTTAAAAGAAGGTATGGTATTAACAGGAACAGTTAGAAATGTTATAGATTTTGGAGCATTTGTAGATATTGGTGTTAAACATGATGGCTTAGTTCATATTTCTGAAATGAGTGATAAATTTATTAAAAATCCATCAGATGTTGTTTCTGTTGGAGATATAGTTAAAGTTAAAGTTATTAAAATTGATAAAGAAAGACAAAAAGTTGGACTTTCAATGAAGGTTTAAAATAAAATAAAAACAGGGATTTTTAGGACCGTCCCCTAATCCCTGTTTTCTATGCCGCCTTTATATTTTTCTTGAATTTCCTTAATCTCATCAAAGTGATTTTCCAAAATATCCAAAAAAGCATCATCCAATTCTGGGTCGAATTGTGTACCTCGACATCTCTTAAACTCTGAAATAACAGTCTCAAGAGGTAAAGAATCTCTATAAGTTCTTTTTGAAGTCATAGCATCAAAACTATCAGCAATAGCAGTAATCCTTGCCAAATATGGAATTTCTTCGCCTTTTAATTGACTAGGATATCCATGACCATCATATCTTTCATGATGGTGTTTTACAATAGGAATAATATCTTTAAATAAAGTTGCAGTAGATAAAATGTGAGCTCCTATTGAAGGATGATTCTTTATTTCTGAATACTCATCATCAGTAAGTTTAGATTCTTTTTGCAAAATTGTATCAGGAACACCAATTTTTCCAATATCATGGAACAAACCACCAATTTGCAAAGTACGTAAATCTTGGTCTGATAATCCAACTTTTTTACCTAATAGCACAGAGAATTCTGAAACTCTGTCAGAATGACCTCTTGTATAGGTATCTTTAGCTTCAACGGTATATCTTAAAGTTTGAATGCTCTCTAAATAAGCTTTTTCAAGCTTTTCATATGTATCAGCCAATTCATCATTTATATGTTTAATCTCATTCATCTGTTTAATAGATTTAATACCAGATTCAATCAAAAGTAATAATTGGTCAAACTTATCACTTTTTTCACAATAACCTTGAATATCTAATCTACGAATTGTTTCTAATGGAGGAGCTAAATCCTTATGACCTGTTAGTAACAAGATATATAACTCTTTATTAAACTTTCTAATTTCTTCTACAACTTGGTCACCATGAAAAGGAGTCATAATAAAGTCTAATACCATTAAATCAAAATGCTCATTTCTGACTCTTTCTATTGCTTCTTGTGGGTCAGTTATACCAGTAAAATCATATCCACTTCTTTTTAGAAATATTGATAAAGAATCAATGATACCTTGTTCATCATCAACTGCAATAATTTTGTAATTCTTATTTTCACTATTTTCTACATTTTGAAGACCTTTTCTCATATTTCTACTATCCTCCATTCTATCCTTGTGTTATGCACGAATATAATAGATTAATGTTGCTTTTTCCACATTATATTAATAAAATGTGGAAAAAGCAAGAGTTTTTGAAATTTTTTTGTAATTGGAAGAAATTTCAAAAACTAGTTAGCGAATAAAAAAAATTGTTTGACATATAATAAAAAATATAGTATACTATATTTAGCTTAAGTTAGTCAGTAGTCGAAACTGTCTGATGTTTGTGTATGTGTTTAGGGACACATACTTTTTTTATTTTTGTACCAATATTATTTCGGATTAAAGGAAATTACAATCTATAATACAAAAAAGAAGTGGCTAGGGAACCACTTCTTGATTAGTATTGAATAACTAATCGTCAGATTTTTGGTCATTTGAATTGTCAAAATTTTTTTCAAAAAGTAATAATAATATCAAACGCCAAATTAAGTCGAAACTTGTCATTTGTTTGTCCTCCTTTCCGAAAGATTTCCTTCTGGAAAAGGATGGAAATATTATAATATATTTTTAATAAAAATACAATGACATTTTTATAATTATTAATTTATAGGTAATGTAATAATAAATGTAGTACCCTTGCCTTCTTCTGACTCAAAAGTAATATTACCATTAAAATGAGCACGAATTGTAGAATAAGACATATACAAACCAAGACCAGTACCGTTTTTACCCTTTGTTGTAAACATTTCTTTAAACAACTTATCTTTGGCTTCTTGAGAAAGACCAGAAGCATAATCCTTAACGGAAATAAGCAAATTATTATTCTCCTTAGTAACAATCAAATCAATATTTTGGTCAGGTTTTCCGTTATAAGCCTGAATTGAATTTGAAATCATATTGTTAATAACCTGAACTAAACTATTAACATCACCTTTAAGTATCAAATTCTCATCAACCTTCAAAGAAATATTTAAATAAACAATAGCATTTTTAAGCTCATGTTTCATCAAAATATTAACTCTCTTTAGCAATTCACCAACAGTAAAAGTAATATCTTGTTCATTAGATAAATTTACAGCTTGACCTTTAACAGCAGTAATTACATCTGACATATACTCGGTATGAGTTTTAATCTTTTCAATCCAAGAAGACATATCTTTTGCGATATCATGATGGTCTTGACTATTTACTTCTGGGTCATCAATAGATGAATCATATTCTTTAATTAAATCATTCAAACCTTCAGCAGCACCTGATATAGACATTATAGGAGTTTTCAAGTTATGAGCAATACCACCAATTAATTGACCAAGTGAAGCTAAACGTTCTTTCTCCATTAAAAGGTCCTGATTTTCTCTAATTTTCTCAAAGTTAGCTTTTGTAATTTTTTGTATATCATTAAAAGCAACAGTAAGTTGTCCTAATTCATCATCTGAGGTTACCGGTAAAACACCTATATTGTGAGCAACTTTACCTTTTGAAATCTTAACCAGATTATTAGTAACTTCAATTAAATTTTGACTAATACCTCTTGACCAAACTACTAAAATTACAGCATAGATTATAAGAGATATTATACAAAGATATACAAAGAAACTACCAAATTCTGAAGTTGTAGAAGAATATTTAAATCCAATATATGCAACATGGTCTTCCATGAAAATTCTTTGTGCATAACCTTCTTCTTCTACTCCATAATATTCATATATCCTTCCATCTGTTTGTTCATAATAGGTATTTAAATATTTCAAAAAGAAATCAGATAAATTTCCGTTAGGGTCTGAAATATAAGTTTCACCATTATCTATTATAAAATAATAATCATTTGGATTTTTTAATGTAACATTATCAAGTTTTTTAATCAATTCTTCCTTAGAAAGATTATTAAAATCCGTATTTTGAAGTTGGAATTTATAATAATTGTAATTTCCCTCTCCAATAGCAGAACATCCTTTAGCATAACCAAGTAAAGAAATGATGATTATTATTACTAAAAAGAATGGGAACAAGTTAAAAAGTAAATTACCCTTAAAGTTTGATTGCTTTTTAAAATCACTATAATCAGCATCGATGTTATAAGTTAATTTAATAACTATATCCAAATCCTGTTTTATTAACACAGAAGATATAATAGCAATAACTGTAAAAAATGCAAAATATACCAGCAAAAACTTAAAACACAATTGCACATTTGCTTTAAGCATAATGAAAAGCATCAATAAAATAACAACTAAAATAACAACTTGTACAAGAATTATCTTTTTAGGTATAATAAAACAATCTTTACGCACTTTTTTTATTAAATTAGTGGTAATTTTAGACTTATCTTTAACATATAAATCCAAAAATTTAAAAGCATTTTTACACATGTGATGAATACATAAGATATATATTATGACAGCAAGACTACCTAAAGAAATGTATTGCATAGTATGTGAAAATGGCTCTATTTGTGATTGAAATATAGCCTCTTCTGACATAGGAGGATAATTCAAAAGTACAGGGGTTAGAAATTTCATAATGCAAATTACCAAAATTTCTAACAAGATAATTTTTCCATAAATATTTAATTTAATTCTTCTTACGTTTTTCTCTGCAATATTCATAAAAAATATTATATGAAATATTTAGATAACCTAAATATTTCATACACTCCTTTCTTTTAATCTTTATCTAAAATGTATTTTAAGTAAGTTTTCTTCAAAACAGGCCATTTAAAACCATTATTTGAAAGCAAATGAATAGTCAAACTATTATCAACAGGCGTTTCAATGTATTCTGCATTTATTAAATCATTAAGCATATGTGCATCAAAAGGGTCTTCTGAACTTTTAAGTTTTTCTATTAAGTCATTTTTAGAAGATATTTTAACAGAAATATTTAACATTGACAATAACTCTTTAATAGAAAAATTATTATTATTATAAATATGATAAATTGTCTGAGAATTATTATCACACAAAATACTTACAATTGACTTAGCACATAAATCAACAGGACTAATATCAATTATCATTTTTAAATATCCATCAGTAATTTCTCCATATTTTAATATAGTTTTAATTCTACTCATAAAAGCATTTTCCAAGAAATTAGTCTGGAATTTACCATCACTAAATCTAGGCATAATATTTCCAAGCCTGAATATTTTTCCTTCAATTTCATCTGAATTAATAGCTCTCAAAACCTCACATTCAGCTTGATATTTTGTAATCATATAAACATGGTTTCTAAAATCTTGCCCAACATTAATGTTATTTTCATTTAATACAACTGCAGTACCGACTTTAGAATATCCTCCAACAGACACAGTAGAAATATGAGCAAGTTTTGCCTTAGAGTTTTTACAAAAGTCAATAATATGTTTAGTTCCTAATACATTCGCACGATAAAAAGTACTATATTTTCCATAATGCTTTACATTTGCTCCACAGTGAATAACAGTTGTAACTTCTTTACACAATTTGCTATATACCTCATCTGCAAAGTCAAGATTTTTATTTTCAAAATTACCTTCAACTGCAACTATTTTATCTTTTATTTTTTCAATTATATCATTAGAAAAATAATTTTGTAATGAAATTTGAATTCTCTCATTAGCATCTTTATTATTTTTCTTACGAATTAAACAATACACTTTTTTAACATTTGGATTTTCGCAAAGTTCTCTTAAAAGGTGAATTCCTAAAAATCCAGTAGTACCAGTCAAAAGAACCTTTGATAAATCATAATCTACATGTTTATTTATAATATCAACTTGTTCAATAACATTAGAATAATTGGTATTTTCTGAATGAGTCTCTATCTTTTCTGCCAAATCTTTTATGTTTGATGCATTATTAATATCTTGTATCTCCAAATTATATTTTGATAATTTAATAGTTAGTTCCATAATATTTAAAGAATCTAGTCCTAAATCATCAAAGAAATCATCATTAATAGAGATATCTTTCCTGTTCATAAGAGAACAAACAACTTCATAAATTTCTTTTTCCAAATCAGTCTTTGGAGCAACTATCTCTTTTTTATCATCAACATTTTCAATAGCAGCTAATAATTTTTTTCTATCAATTTTACCATTGTCATTCAAAGGGAATACTTCAAATTGATATAATTTAGGTATCATATATGGTGTCAATTTTTGTCTTAATTTAGTAGTTACTTCTTCAGTATAATTAGGTTCACTAGTTTCAATAAATCCAACTAAAGATTTCGTCATATTTTTATTTTCAACTGGAAGAACTAAAACTTTAGAAATCTTTCCACAGGCTAAAATTTCTTTTTCAATCTCTCCAATTTCAACCCTAAATCCTCTAATTTTAACTTGATTATCATTTCTACCAATATATCTAATTCTACCATCTGTTGCGAAAAATCCTAAATCACCAGATTTATAAATAACTTCGCCAACATTTTCATTATATACAAATTTTTCAGCTGTTAATTCTGGTTTATTCAAATAACCCCTGCAAAGTCCGCCACCTGCGATAGAAATTTCTCCATCACAACCAATTGGAAGAATATTTCCCTTTTTATCTAAAATATATACATGATAATTTTGTAATGGATAACCTATATATGTTTCATTATTTTCAATATCAGAATCAGTAATTTCGCAAAGAGTTGCAAAAATAGTTGATTCAGTAGGTCCATATGGCTCTAAAAGAGTTGTTTTAGGATATTTTTCCTTCCAATATCTAAAAGGTTTTGCATAAACTGCTTCTCCACCAACTAATATTGCACGAAGAGATAAATCATCTGGAGAAAGATTTAATGATTTTTCTTCTTCAATTACTTTATAAAAATAAGCTGGTGTTTGGTTCAAAATAGTTACTTTTTCCTTAACTAGCAATTTTAAAAACTCTTTTGGGCTTAAGGTTGTTTCTTTAGGTACAATAACAAGTTTTCCACCAAATAATAAACTAGCATAAACTTCCCAGGTAGAAAAATCAAAGGTATAAGTGTGGAAAAGTACCCAAATATCATTTTCATCTTGTACTAATCTATCTCTTGTTGAGTTTAATAAATATACAATGTTATAATTTGAAGTCAATATTCCCTTAGGCTTTCCTGTTGTTCCAGAAGTATAAATAGTATATGCTAAACTATTTACATCATATTTAAATTCTACATTTTTATCTCCATCTGGTAAAGATAAAATATTATCAACATTTATACATGTAGCATCATCTTTAAAAGTATCTAAATATCTTTCATTTGTAACCAAAAATCTACTATTACTATCTTTAATAATAAATTTAACTCTGTCAGCAGGCCAATAAGGGTCAACTGGTAAATAGTATGCTCCGCACTTTAAAACTGCAAGCATTGCAACCACCATTTCTAAGCTCCTATGTATAAGCAAAGTAACTCCTTCATTTGGCTTAACACCTTTTGCTTTCAAATAAACAGCAAAATTATATACTTTTTCGCTTAATTCTTTATATGTAAGTTCATCATCTTTATACTTCAAAGCAATTGAATTAGGTGTTTTCTTAGCTTGTTCTTCAAATAATTCAATCAAGGTTTTTGTAGGTTTATATTTATATTCACCATTAAATTGATGAAGAATTGTATCAAGTTCTTTTTTAGGAATATATGAAATTTCCTGAAGAGTAGTATTTTTGTGAGAAATTATATAATTAATCATTTCTACAAAACGTAAATATACAAGTTTTGCTTCATCTTGAGAAACAATACCTTCAGAAAAACTCAAACTCAAATAATATATTCCTGCATTATTATGGTCTGTAACATGTAATTCAAAACTACTTTGTTGATGACCAGGAAGATGCCACTCAATATCTTTATCATAATCAAGATAATCATCAACTGCATGAGCATTTTGGAAAGAAACAATAGTATCAAATAAATTTGTTTCTACATGTTCAACATTTTTTGCATAATTCAAAATAGCTGAATATGGATAACGTTGATGTTTTAATGCTCCAAAAGTATCAGTATGAATTTTATCAAACAATTCAAAAATGTTCATATCATCATTTAAGTGAAAACGAAGCGGGAATGTAGAAACAAACATTCCTAACATATTTTTTTCACTAATATTTTTTCTGTTAAGTAAAGGAGTACCTACCATAAAATCTTCTTTACCAACAGTTTTATATAAATAAATCGCATGTAAAGCTACAAAAAATACATATGGCGTAATTTTATTTTCTCTACAATACTCATTTATCTTTTCAGAAAGTTCTAAAGAAAGACCTTCACCATATTTTATAGTCTTAGAACCTTTTTTTAGAATATTTTCCTTAAAAGCTACCATTTCAGGTATATTTTTTAAGTAATTTTCCCAATATTTTTTATCACGAATAAAAGAGTTGCCATTTAAATACTCTTCCTCAGTATCAATGTAATTTAAATAAGATGGGAAATTAATTAAATCCAAGTTATTGGATAATAGATAATAAAAAGTATTGAATTGTTTGAAAATAATACTTGCACCCCAACCGTCAGAAATAATGTGATGCATTTTGAAACTTAAAACAATGTGATTATTAGACATTTTATAGATAGTAAATTTGTATAATTTACTATTTTCAAAAGGTGTAAAAGGGATATTTGTATCAATATCAATTTCCTTTCTGATTTCTTCGACTGTTTTATTAGAGCAGTCAATAACAGGTATATTCTCATATTCATATTTTTCTAATTTTTGAAATATACCATCCTCATTTTTTATAATTCTAAAACGTAGGCCATCATTACATTTTATAATCTCATTTATAGCCTTTTGACAAATCTCAATATCTACATCCTTATTAATATAAGAAGAAAAACATACGACATTTATAGGTGTTTTGTCATATGCCTGTTCCCTCAAATAGATGTTCATTTGAGGCCCTGTTAATTCGTATAATGTTTCAGACATTGCAATATACCTCCCCTTAATACTAATTAACGAAATTATATACTTATTGGTTTAAAATTGCAAGAATTTTATTGAAAAATTTGTCATTTTATAAAATCTATTGAAATATCGATAATTTTGTTATAAAATTCAGAAAAAAGTTATTGTATAAAATAAGAAGGGAATGGTGTTAAATGAAAAAAAACGCATCAAAAAAAGTAACAAAAGAAGCGGAAAACTTTAGAGATTTTATTACAAGATATGAAAGCTTTGGAAAATCAATAGCCTTTAAATATAAAGAAAATAATGAAATAAAAGAAATTACCTATGAGCAATTTGTAAAAGATATTAAAGCCTTAGGGACAGCTTTAATTGACATGAATGTAAAAAGAGTAGCAGTAATAGGAAATAATAGTTATAAATGGTGTACAACATATCTTGCAACCACAACAGCAGGAAAAGTTATTGTGCCATTAGATAAAGCACTAACAGATATTGAAATCGGAAATTTAATCAAAAGAAGTGAAGTAGACACAATTGTTTATGAGAAAAAATATCAAAAAGCAATTGATGAAATAATCGAAAAAGGTTGTAATCTAAAAAATTTAATTTGTATGGACTCTAAAGGAAAAAGAGAGATTCTTTCATATGATAAAGTTCTAGAAAATGGAAAAGAAATGTTAGAAAAAGGTGATAATAGATATGATGATGTAAAAATTGATTCATATAAAATGTCAATAATGCTATTTACATCAGGAACTACAAATGAGCCAAAAGCAGTAATGTTATCACAAAATAATATCGCTTCAAATATCGTAGCAATCAATAAATATGTAAAAATATATAGAACAGACACATTATTATCATTTTTACCAATACACCACACATTTGAATGTACAATAACATTTTTATATGGTACATATAGCGGAGCAACAGTAGCTTTTTGCGAAGGCTTAAGATATATACAACAAAACTTAAAAGACTTCCAAGTATCAGTATTTGTAGCAGTTCCACTAGTATTAGAAACCATGTATAAGAAAATCCAAAAAGCAATTAAAGAAAAAGGAAAAACAGAATTAATCAATAAAATGATAAAAATATCAAATGGCTTATTAAAATGCCATATAGATATAAGGAAAATAGTATTTAAAGAAATATTAAATAATTTTGGTGGACACCTAAGAGTAGTATTTTATGGTGCTGCACCAATGAATAAAGACACAATAATCGGATATAACAATTTAGGAATAGAACAAGTACAAGGATATGGACTAACAGAAACATCACCAGTAATATCAGCAGAAACAGATAAAAAGAAAAGACCAGGCTCAATAGGGCTTGTACTAGAAAACTTAGAATGTAGAATTGACAATCCAGATAAAGATGGAATAGGGGAAATTACAGTAAAAGGACCAAGTGTAATGCTTGGATATTACAATAACGAAAAAGCAACAAAAGAAGTATTAAAAGATGGATGGTTTTCAACAGGAGATTATGGATATCTAGATGAAGATGGCTTTTTATACATAACTGGAAGAAAGAAAGACGTAATAGTCCTAAGAAATGGAGAAAATGTCTATCCACAAGAAATAGAAGCATTAATAAATAAATTGCCATATGTAAAGGAAAGTTTAGTATATCAAAGAGAGCAAAGCAAAACAGACACAATGTTATGTGCAAAAATTGTTTATGATGCAGACGCAATTAAAGATGCTTTTGGTGAAAAATCAGAAGATGAATATAAAGAAGAAATTTGGAAACAAGTTAAAGAAATTAATAAAGACTTGCCACTATTTAAGCATATTAAGAAAATTGAGATTACAACAGAAGAGCTAGAAAAAACTACAACACAAAAAGTTAAAAGATATAAAGAATTGCAAAAAGTAGCAAACAGGGATTAGGGGGACGGTCCTCTAAATCCCTGTTTTTAGGGATTTAGGGACGGACCTTTTCGTTTGATTAAAATTCAAAATTGCAAATTTATGTAAAATAAGTTATAATATATTATATATGCAAAAGCATATATTAGTAGTTAATTGTGTGGAGAGCACAATATTAAGGAGGTTTGATTTTATTATTTTATTATAAAGAAGAAAAGGAGAAACAAAAATGAAACATCGGATAATAAGAAAAATTAGACTAATTATTTTATTAACAATAGTAATAATAGGGACAACAATTTTTACTTTGAAGTTAAAAGAAGAGAGCTATCCTCTATGTATAAAAGTCTTGATAATGTTTGTAGTAGTACTAATTTGCTTTGAATCTTTAAAAGGAGCATACAAAGAATATCTAACATTAACAAGAGAAAGCCGTAAGTGGAGTAAAGAACTCAACAAAGAAGAGTTAGAAATTGTTGAAGATGCAATAAACTTAATAAAAAGCGTGGATGAAAATATAGAAATTGCAAATTTTAGTGTATACAAAGTAAAACATATAGGAGATGGTTGGTTCAACTATGATGAAGATACGCATGAACTAGGAATTTTCATACCATTTGATAGGTATTTGAAAAGAAACAAAGATTTATGTTTTATGGTTGTATTACATGAAATATTGCATTCACAAAATTTAAGATTAAATAAAGACATCTTTACCAGAGAATTTAAGGAAGGCATAAATCAGTTTTTAACTCTTTGGCTAATAGGTAATTATAGTAAAAAATATAAAATTCCAAAACATATACCTATAATTTATTTTAAATTTAGAACAATTGTGATACCATTTAATAGAAAGCAGAAGGTATACAAATCAGAAGTAAAACAGGTTGAAATGGTTATAAAGAATTCAAAAAGATGTATTAAAGAAATATTTTTAAACTATATTAATATAAAACCTGAATTTTTTAAAAGTTTTGTTCCAGAAAGATATTTAATAAAATAATAGGTCAACTCCAAAATGGCATCTTAATTTTTAAGGTGTCATTTTAAAATTAACAGAAAAATAAATTTTATTGAATGAATTCAACAAAATTTATAAAATATATTGAATACATTCAACAAAATATCTAAAATTTGTTGAATTAATTCAATAAAAATGATATAATATATAATAGAAAGATAAAAAAGAGGTGATACAATGGATATAAAACAAAGTTTAATCACTAACAATGTATGGTGGAAAAATCAAAAAATAAATCCACAATTTTTATTAGGAAGAAAAAGAGAAGAATTTAATAGTATCATACAAAAAATAGATGAAAAAAGAATCTTAAGCATTATAGGACCTAGAAGAGTTGGAAAATCAACACTTATCTATCAAACAATAAATTACTTACTAGAGGACAAAAAGATTGACAAAAAAAGAATACTACTATTTTCAGGAGATGACCCAAGCCTATTTTTTAATGAAGATGACAAAATAAGTGATGTATTAGAAGTATATTTTAATGAAATACTTGAAGAAAGCATCTCTAACTTAAGTTCAAAAGTCTATATATTTATAGATGAAATCCATTTTATTAAAAACTGGCAAAACTATCTAAAAGTATGTTTTGATAGAAAATATAACATTAAATTTATTATTACTGGTTCATCATCATTACATTTATTTAAAGACTCTAATGAATCATTACTAGGAAGAATTGAAAATATGTACGTATTACCACTTACATTTAATCAATTTTTAAATTTCTATATGACATATGTAACAAAGCAAAATGACATCAATTTACCAAAATTCAATTTAGATAAACCAGAAGAAAGTTTTAAAAATTTAGAAACAATATATTATGATGAAGAAATGAAAATAAAAATCCACAAAATATTAAATGAATATATATTAGTAGGTGGTTATCCAGAATACTTTGAAGACAGAGATATTGAAATTTGGCAAAGACGTTTAGCAGATGATATCATAACAAGAGGAATTTATAAAGATATCTTAACAATGTATAATATAAAAAGTCCTGAAATATTAGAAAAATTGATGTACTATATAGCTGATAACAATTCTCAAACTTTTTCATATAGTAGTATGGCTGGAAATTTTGGAGTTGATACAGTAACAATGATGAGCTATGTGGGATATTTAAAACAAGCATTTTTAATTAATGTGTTAGAAAAGTACTCTACAAATATTGGAAAAATAATAAGATCAAATAAAAAGATAAGCATACTAGATAATGGTATTCAAAACAGTCTTCTAAAAAGAACAGAACTAACAAACAATGATACAGGACATATAATAGAAGCAATGGTAGATTTCGATATTCGTTTGATTTCAGAAAAAGAAAATTATAATGAATATTATTATAGAAATTCAAATAAAGAAGAAATTGATATCATATTGGACAGAAAAATAGATATAATCCCAATAGAAGTAAAATATACAAATCAAATAGAAAATTCAGATACTAATACAATAAAAAACTTTATTGATAAAAATAAAGAAAATAAACTAGGAAAAACAAAATTCGGAATTATCATAACAAAAGATATTTATAAAAAAGAAGAAAATTTATATTATATTCCATATTGGTTGTTTAATTTATAAAAAATAGTAAATACTATTTTTGAGGTGGCCAATTTGAAAAAAAGAAAAAAATACACAAAAAAATCCATAAAAAAGAAAGTAATCATGACAAGTATAATTCTAATATTTTTATGGATTTTTGCATTTTATTTATATATAACATATCAAAACATAGAAGTTACGCCAAGTAACTATGAAACAACGAGAACAAAATCCACAATAGAAGAACAAACTGTGGAAAATGAAGAAGAAAAAAGCCAAACAATAGCAGATATGTTAGAAGAAACAACAAGAAAAGTAGTAGGAATATCAAAACTAAAAAATACAGGAAGCAGTATATTTTCATCAAATTCAGAAAACGATTTAGGATTAGGAACAGGAGTTATTGTATCAAGTGATGGATATATATTAAGCAATGAACATGTAACAGGAGCAAAATATAGTAAATGCTATGTAACATTAGAAAATGGAAATACTTATGATGGAACAGTAATGTGGAGCGATTCAAGTATAGACTTATCAATTACAAAAATAAATGCAAAAAATTTAGAAGCGGTAATACTTGGAAATTCAGAAAATATAAGAGTAGGAGAAAGCGTATATGCAATAGGAAATCCAATAGGATATGAATTCAGAAGAACAGTAACTTCAGGCATTATAAGCGCAAAAAACAGAACAATAAAAATAGAAGAAAACGACCAATCTTCATATATGACAGATTTAATTCAAACAGATGCAACAATAAATCCAGGAAATAGCGGAGGCCCATTAATTACACCAAATGGAGAAGTGATTGGAATAAATACAGTAAAGATAACATCAGCAGAAGGAATAGGATTTGCAATCCCAATAGATATAGTAAAACCAATAACCGAAAGTTTTAAAAATACAGGAACATTTGAAGAGGCACAAATAGGGATATATGCCTATGATAAAGAAGTAATACCATATTTAAATAAAAGTTTAAGCTTCGAAAAAGGCATATATGTTGCACAAATAACTAAAAATGGCCCAGCAGATAACACAGAACTAAAAGAAGGAGACATTATTACTAAAATTGATGATGTTGAATTAAATACAATGAATGATTTACGAAAATATATTTACACAAAAAAGCCAAAAGATGAAGTTATACTTAGTGTTACAAGAGGAAAAACACAAAAAACAATAAAAATAACACTAGGAGGGATTTAGGGGACGGTCCTAAAAATCCCTAAAAACAGGGATTTTAAGCTCCGTCCCTCAAATCCCTCTTCCATAAAGTCATATTTCCTTGAATAATCTTTGGTTTCATTATTTGACTGATAAACTTCAGAGCGATTTTGTTTTAAAAATTCAATTATTTGATAAACATCTATCCAAATTTCATTAGGACTATCTACTTGAGATTCATCAAAAATTAGTTGCATACCAAAATGTAAATGAGGTACATTAATATTATTAACATTTTCTTTTGTACTATAACCAGTCATACCTAAATAACCTATAACATCTCCAGCTTTAACAGTCATTCCTTCTTCAATACCTTCCGCATATGGATGATTTTTTCGCAAATGAGCATAATAGTAATAACGCTTACCATCAAAGCTACGTATACCAATTCTCCAACCGCCATATTGATTCCAACCTAAATGCTCAACAATTCCAGACTCAACAGCAATAATAGGAGTTCCTATACTTCCCATTAAATCATTTCCAAGATGAACTCTTTTAAAACCATATGAACGAGAATTACCAAAATCGTCATAATGGCTAAAAGAATAGTTTTTGGCAATAGGCAAAAATGCTTTTAAACCATATCTTTCTTCCATAATTTTTTCATTTTTAATACCGTGAAGTATCTTCTTGATCAATATCAGTATTTTCATTATTTTCATTAGAAACAGTAGAATTATTAATAGTTGAATTATCAACTTCTATAGAATAGTTCCCAATAAAACCAGATAAAACCCCACTATATGCCTCATAGTAATAATCGTAAAACTTCATACTACTTGTTAAATCAGACATTTGCACTCCACTATTTAGTTTTTCAACAAGATTATCTAAATCAGATTTTTTGAAATTCTTGAAATTTCCACCATTTTGAGCTGCTAAATATGCCAAAAGCTCAATCCAATTATACTTGACTTCTGCATCAGTATTATGTGATTCAATATCTAATTTAGAAGTCAATTTCATAGCTTCAGCAGTAACGTTAAAATCTACCCATTTAATATAATCTTTGCTTGAAGAATCATCACTAGAAGTACCTTCATCATTTGCAAAAGAGTAGAAAAGAACTATTGACAAAATAATGACTAATATTATAATGATAGTGAAAATAAAAATTTCTCTATTTATTTTAAAAGACTTAATTAACATACTATTCACCAATATAAATATATGATAGGAGATGATTTTACATGAATAAATATATGGAATTAGCAAAACAAAATGCAGAAAATGGAATAAAAAATAATGAAGGTGGTCCATTTGGTGCGGTTATAACAGATAAAGAAGGAAATATAATTGCAAATGGAAATAATAAAGTTTTAAAAAATAATGATCCAACTGCACATGCAGAAATTGTAGCGATTAGAGAAGCATGCAAAAAATTAAACACTTATGATTTATCAGAATATATATTATATTCTTCTTGTGAACCATGCCCAATGTGTTTATCTGCAATTATTTGGTCAAATATTAAAAAAGTATATTTTGGATGTAACAAAAAAGATGCAGGTGAGATTGGTTTTAGAGATGATATGATTTATGAGTATTTAAAAGGAAATAACAAAGATTTAATACAATTAAAAGAAATGGATAGAGATGAGTGTTTAAAGTCTTTTGAAGAGTATAAAAGACAAAATGGGATAATTTATTAATATAAAAAATAGACAAAATACTATTAAGAAAATGGATATTTGATGAATAAATCAGATATTCATTTTTTGAAAAATGAAAAACCCCTTAATTACAAGGGATTTTTTCTAAGAAATTCAAACAGAACTTCTCTTAGTAAGCCAAGGCAATAAGTTAAGAAAAAATTTACATAACTTATTGCCAACTTTCTATTTTTATGTTACAATAAAAGATAACATTTAAAAAAGTGGCGTCCCTAAAGTGACCAAAAATGGTCAGTCCGAACCTGTCCCCAAACTGACCATAGCCAAAAACGGAGGTATATATTTAATGGAAAAATTAGTTTATTTCAACAAATTCTATTTAGACAAAGAAAAAGACATAATTGTAAATCTATACAAATCAAAAAACGACGAATTAACATATATCTTAGAAACTCCAAACCATAACACAGGAAACCTAATAACAAACCTAGCAAAAATATGCAATGTAGAAACAATAAAAAACGAAAATGATATGAAAATAATAAAAGGAGTTATTCCTGCAAGCATAAATGGAGACAATGAAGAAGTATACATTTTCAGACTAGGTGGAATAAAAATAGCAAACATATATGAAGATAAAATAGAAATTAAAGCAAAAATTCCAGCAATCATAAAAACTCTAATGTCACAAACAAAAAACTATAAACTACCAATAGAAAAAAGCATAGTAAAAACATATATATTAAAGAAATCAAAATTCAGAACAGACTTGCACACACATATGAATGCAAATCTATCACCAGACTGTCTAATCGCACTAGGAATAGTACATCAAATAAAATACCCTTTATATTACATCAAAAAAATAAACCTAAAACTAACCAAAAAACAAGAAGAAAAAATATATAAACAAAGAGAAAAAGTAGCAGAAAAATTTAAAGATTCAGAATTAACAGGAAAATATCTAACAAGAAAAATAGATGATAACACATTCATAAACTTTGCAGACTTAATTCTTAATAACATAGAAAACGCAGAATACAACATAGAAAAAATTAGAACAAGTCTAGCAATAATGAAAGATGGGCAAGCAGTTTTCACTAATCTTGAAAAATGCTATATCTATAGATATGTATTTGCAAAAGGAACAGCATCAGAACAAAAAGAAAAAATAGAATTAGAGCCAGAATTAATTGAAAAAATACCAGAACAAGATATCAAAAAAATGGTATTCAAAATGCTAGAAGATAAAAAAGAAACAAGTCCATACAAAGACAACACCTTAAGACAAGATAAATTCTTATGGATTGCAAGAGAATACAAAAAGCAAGGAATAAAATATGTAGAAATAGCAGACACCGACCTTTCAAAAAATAGTGAAAGAGCAATAAAATTATTACAAGAAGTACATTCAATATTTCCACAAATAGAAAAAGAAACAGGAGTGAAAATAAGATTCCTATTTGCAATAAGAAGAATACCTCTAACAATAATAAAAGACCAAAAAACAAGTAGTACATATTTAAAAGAAAATATCAACCTATTAAAAGCAGTGGCAAAAAGCCCATATGTTGTAGGAAGCGACTTCATAGGGGAAGAAATAAACGATATTTCAGACTTAAAACCAGTAATTAGAGAAATTGTTAAATATGTTGAAAATGAAGACAATAACTTCACGATGAGAATACATGCAGGAGAAAATGACAGCCTAAGAGATAATGTTAGAAAATCAATTTTATGTGTTAAAGAAGCAGTAGAAGAAGGACAAAAGATGCCACAAGTTAGAATTGGCCATGGATTATACACAGAAAATCTAAACAGCGAAGCAGGAAAAGAATTAATGGAATTAATCAGAGAAAATGGAGTAATAATAGAATTTCAATTAACTTCAAACATCAGATTAAACAACTTAAGTGACTTATCAAATCATCCAATAAAAAAATTCCTAAAAAACGGAATAAAATGTGTTCAAGGAACAGATGGATGTGGAATGTATGGGACAGACACCTTTGATGAGCAATTAGCATTACACAATTTATTAGATTTAACAGACAAAGACTTTGAAAAAATGAGAAAAGTTGAAGATGAAGTAATTAAAAAAAGTGAAAAATATTTTGAAGAAAAAAGTAAGAAATTCAAAGAATTTTTAGGTAATAGAACAATAGAAGAAGCAGTATTAGAATTAGAAGCAAAGAATACAAAAGAAACAGAAGGCCAAGAAGAGTTAAGAATAAATAGTAATTTAGAAACAGAAAAAGAATTAAAACAAAAAATTAAAAATCTACCAACAGACAAAGTACCAGTAATAATTGCAGGAGGAAGTTTCAATACTAAAGGTAGAGAAACAATACCAACAAAAGAAGGAATAAAAATTCTAAGAGAGCTAATAGAAAATGTAGATAATAACAACATATATTTTGTAGTAGGACACAAAATGCAAGGATATGAAAAAGCAATTGTTGACATTTCAAAAGAATTAAACAAAAAAGTTGAAATAGATGCAATTGTACCTAAAATGGTAACAGAAAAGGTAAAAAATAGACTACTAGATGAAAATGTAGATGGAATATGTATATCACCAGAAACAGAAGAGCTAGGAATATATAAAAGTTTCAATTATGAAATATTTGAAAGAAGAAAATCAGTAGTTATAGCATTTGACGGGAATTCACCAGTATCAAACTTAGTGCAAGAAGCAAAAAATGGAAAAGGAAAATCAAAAATATATGTAAATCAAGAAAATCATTTATTAAAAGAAAAAGCAGATTCATTAGAAGGATATGTAATACCTTTTGAAATGAAAGATAATATAGTAAAGAAAATTTTGGAAGATAACCCAGAATTAAAAAAGGGATTTAGGGGACGGAGCTTAAAATCCTTCTTTTTTTTAGCAAAAAATTCCAATAAAAAAATAAATAAAAAACAAAAATATCCACATAATAAAAATATAAAAAAATAAAAAAGGAGGAAAAAAAGTGAAAAAAATATTAAGCATAATAATGGTAATAGCAATATTATCAACATGCCTATTTGTGGGTAAAGTAGAAGCAGCAACACCGCTAAATTCAGTAACTTTAGACACAACTAAAGAAACAGTACATCCAGGAGAAACAGTAACACTAACAATCAACTTTGGAACAGATTTAGGTGCATATACATTTGATATTGCATATGACAATAATTTATTAGAATATGTAAGTGCAGAAGGAGGAACACCAAGTGATAATGGAACAAGAGTAAGAGTAACATTCTATGATTCAACAGGAGGAACAGCACCTAGAACAAATATGAGCATTACATTTAAAGCAAAAGAAGGGATAATAACATCAAATCCAACAGATTTATCAGTTACAGCTGAAGGTTTGGCAAATGCAGATGCGTCAGTACAATATGATGATATAGGTGTGCCAATTGTAAAAAACATAGTTGTAGAACCTATATACCAAGATTATAACATTGAATTGACATATACAGGAGATGTAATTGAAAATGTCGAAAAAGAAATGACATTAAGAATATCATCAGCTTTAGGAAAAAATTATGAACATGCAAGAATAATAGCAGAAGCAACAACACCAAGTGGTGGACAAGTAACATTAAAAGGTACTGATGAACAACAATTAGAACATGACATCATCCAAAGTGGATGGGGAGATGCATCAGGATACGAAATTGGTGGACAAAATGTAGAAAAAGTTTTATCACTTAGAGGAGTATTTACAAAAGCAGGAGCATATACAATCAAAATAATATTAATAGATAGAGATTCATCAGATGCTGAAATTGTAAGCAAAACATTTAGTATAACAGCATTGCCAGAACAAACAACAGGAAACGGTTCAAATAACAATGGAAATATTGTTGGAGATACAACAGAAAATACAACTGGAGAAGAAAACCTACCAATGGAAGAAGAAAATACAGTACAAAATGAACAAACAGAAAATTTACCACAAACATTACCTAAAACAGGTAGAAACATCTTTATTCCAATTGTTGTAGTAATAATTGCAATAACAAGCATTATTGCAGTCATGAAAAGAAAAAATAGCTAATTGGCCAGAGTGGTCAGTTTGGGGACAGGTTCGGACTGACCATTTTTGGATACTTTTGGGACGCAACTTTTAAAAGTTAATTAATGTGGTTAATTAGGGACAGGTACGATAAAACCATTTTTGGTTAATTGAAATCTGATACAGAGTTGCCATTAAACGTCCTCAAAATACTTTTTTAATTACATACTTAAGATACTTACGAAAGGGTAAAAGAGGTTGAAAAATTCAATTCTTTTTCAACCAGATTTTTACCTTGAGAAGGGAATGAACTAAAAAATGCATAAAAGGAACAAAAGAAAATCAAAATATTTAATAATTATTTTGATTTTAATGGTTTTATTTTTTATATTATTCAATATACAAACTGATGAAAATAGCAAAGACGGAACAACTATAGAAAAAGTCAATTCAAAATTGTACCAAAATTACCAAAGCGAAAATTTAGAAACGCAACAATCCACAACGAATGAACAAAATGTGGAAAAAGAGTATATAGAAACTGAGTTTAAAGGATATAAAGTATGTGCAAAATTAAATATTCCTATAATAAACTTAGAAACTTATGTATTAGAAGAATATAGCAAACAAGCATTACTAACATCAGTAACAAAATTTTATGGTGGAGAGCCAAACAAAGTAGGAAATTTTTGCATAGCTGGACACAATTATGGTCCAACAAATATGTTTCAAAACATAAAAAAATTAAAAGTAAAAGATGAAATCTTTCTAACAGATACAAATGGCAACAAATTCAAATACTTAATCTACGATATGTATACAGTATTACCAAATGAAACGAGATGTCTTTCCCAAAAAACAGATGGAAAAACTGAACTAACTTTGATAACTTGTACTCCTGATTCTGAAAGAAGAATTATAGTTAAAGCAATTCACGACTAACAATATAAAATAAGAATATCTTTTCAGTTGGATTTATACATTAAGAGAGGAATGATACTAAAAATGAAAAAACTAAAAAAAAATAAAATGCAAAATAAAATTCAAAACTTAAACAACAGTATTTTAAAAATTATATGCAAAACAAAAATATGCAAAATAAAAATATACAAAATAAAACAAAATGTCGCAAGAGAAACGTCCCCAATGCGACATTTCTTAATTATTTTTATATCTTTAATGTTCATTATTTGCATAAATACTCATTCAAATGCAGCATACACTTCAAATGGAATAGAAAACTTCCCAGATAGTTATAAACCATATTTAGAAGTTCTAAAAAGCAAACATCCGGACTGGAATTTTACAGCATTATATACAGAACTGGACTGGAACTATGTTATAGATAATGAAAATATATTTGGAAAAAATCTAGTTCCAAAATCCTATACAGATGAATGGAAAAACACAAAAACAGGAGAATACAATGTCGAAGTAGACAGTCGGATGGGTTGATAGTTCAAGAAAAGCTGTTGAATATGCAATGGATCCAAGAAACTTTTTAAATGAAGTCAGAATATTTCAGTTTGAAGGGTTATCTTATGTTGAAAATAGCAACCAATTAAACACAATAGAGAAAATACTTTATGGAACAGAGTTCTATAATACAAAAGTAAGCTATATAAATACACAAGGACAAACTATAAACATGACAGAAAAATATGCAGACCTAATATTAAGAGCAGCTCAAACATCAAAAGTAAGTTCATATCATTTAGCATCAAGGATAAAACAAGAAGTAGGACCATTTCTATCACATTCATCAATAAGTGGAAAAGTTCCGGGTTATGAGGCTTTATACAATTTCTATAACATAGGAGCAACTAGCTCCTCAGAACCAATGGGAGCAATAATAAATGGCTTAAAATATGCAAGAGATGGACATGGAGCGAGTAGCGAAACAAGAACAAAATATCTAATTCCTTGGAACACAAAAGAAAGAGCAATAACAGGAGGAGGAATATTTATTGGCTCTAGCTATATAAATATAGGACAAGATACTATTTATCTGCAAAAATTCCATGTAGTAGATAACAGAGGAGGAGAATTATTCTGGCATCAATATATGACAAATGTATTAGCACCATATAGTGAATCCAATATCATTTACAAAGGATATGTAAATAGCAATTTATTAGATACAGATATGACATTTGTTATCCCAATATATAATAATATGCCTGAGCTTCCCTGTAAAAGACCAAGCATTTTAGATAAAGACTATGTCCAAGACAACACAAAAGTATATGCAGATGTTACAAACACATTAAATATCAGAAGTGGACCATCAACAACATATGAAACAATAACAACTGTTACAAGTAAAGACATAATGACAAGAATTGAAAAAGGAGTACAAAATGGAGAACTTTGGGACAGAGTAGTACTAGAAAATGGAATAGTAGGATATGCATTCCAAAGCTATCTAAAAGAGTTACCTGCCGTTCAAATCAATAAAATAAACTTATCACTAGACAAAACAACAATAAATAAAAATGAATCAGAGAAGCTAAAAATAGAAATTTTACCAGAAGAAGCGAAAGACCAGAAAATTACATTTTCATCTAGTAATTCGAATATAATAAGTGTAGATCAAAGTGGAAATATATTTGGAGTAAGTTCAGGTGAAGCAACCATAACAGCAACAGCAGAAAATGGAGTTAAAGGCTCAATTACACTAAATGTATATTCAAAAGTTGAAGAAATAAAATTAGATATAGAAAATTTAACATTACAAGAAGGAGAAAGTTACAATTTAAAAGCAACGATATATCCAGAAGATGCGACTAATAAAAATATAACATTTGATTCTGAAAATAATGATATAGCAACAGTTAACCAAAGTGGAAAAATAACAGCAATAAAAGAAGGAACAACAAAAATAACAGTAACAAGTCAAGAAAGTCAAAATGCACAAAATGATGAAAACAATCAAAGAGAAAAAAATACGAAAAATAATGTAATACAGCAAAGTGATTCAAATAATTTAATTCAAAAAAGTGTAGAAGTAAAAGTTATAAAAAAATTAACAGAAGACGAATTAAAATTTGATGAATCACTTACAATACAAGGAAATATAATAAGTGGATTTAACCACAATAATATGACAGCAGAAAATATAAAAAATTATATAACAACAATATATGAAATCAAAATTGAAAATTATAGTGGAGAAACAATAGAAAATAACCAATTAGTCGGAACAGGATCAAAAATAAAAATAATAAGAACTACACAAACAAATAATAAAACAGAAACATTAGCAGAATATACAGTTGTCTTATATGGAGATGTAAATGGAGATGGAAAAATAAATAGTGTAGATTTATTAGTACTACAAAGACATATTTTAGAAATACAAAAAATAGATGAAATATTCCAAAAAGCAGGAAATATAAACAAAAACGGAAGAAAGCCAACATCAGTAGACCTTTTGTTAATCCAAAGACATATACTCGGGCTACAAATAATAAATCAGAGGGATTAGGGGGACGGTCCTAAAAATCCCTAAAATCAGGGATTTAAGGACGGACCTTAAAGTTTAAAATGGATAACAATAGTAGAAAAACGAAGTTAAAAAAAGTGGCGTCCCTTTACTAACCAAAAATGGTCAGTCCGAACCTGTCCCCAAACTGACCAAACCAAAATTACAAGAAAGGAACAGAACATGAAGAAGGTAATTAGTATTATTTTAATATTTATAATAGCAATCTCATTAAACATATCAATAAGCAATATGAGTCTAGCAGCAGAAAATTTAACAATAAAAACAGATAATCAAACAATACAAAAAAACGAAAATTTTAAAATATATATAAATATAGGTAATATTAAAGTTGCATCATATACATTAAACCTATATTTTGACAATGATAAACTAGAATATATATCAGGACCGGAAAATACAAATGTAGTTAATAATAGAATAATTAATGTATGGTATGATCAAACAGGTGGAAAGAATACAAGACAGAATCAAGATATAGCCGTATTTGAATTTAAAGCAAAAGAAACAGGAGTTGTAAATTTTAATTTAACAGGAGAGTTTTATGATAGTAATGGTAGCAGAATAAATACAAATAATACAAATGAGAATCCAACAAATATTAGTAATTCAAGTTTACAAATAAATATCATAGAAAAGCAAGAAAATAACATTGAAGCAAACGCAATTACAGGAGAAGATAATAATTCATTATTAAAAATAATGAGATTAGATAAAGAAGGACTAATACCAGAATTTTCTCCAGATATAAAAGATTATTATTTTATTGCAGATTTAGATACAAATAATTTAGAAGTGACTGCAATCCCAGAAGCTACTAATGCAAATGTTCAAATAAGCGGAAATCAAAGTTTAAAAGAAGGATTAAATACTATCCTAATAGAAGTAACTTCAAGAGATAATTCTAGTAAATCAGTTTATACGATAAATATAACTAAAACAGGAAATAAAGAAGCGGCAAATAGCAATTTAGAAACTTTAGCAATAGAAAATGTCATGCTAGAGCCGATATTTGATGTAAGTGTTTTAAATTATAAAGCAAGCATTCCCAACAGTACTGAAAATTTAAATGTTTTTGCTGTACCTGAAAATATTAATGGAAAGGTTGAAATAACAGGAAAGGATAATTTGAAAGAAGGAGATAATTTGGTAAAAGTTAGAGTAACAGCTTCTAATGGATATAGTTTTAAAGATTATATTGTAAATGTTCATAGAAGGACGCAGGAAGAAGATAAGATTTTTGAAGAAGAACAAATTGCAAATAGTGAAAAATTAAACAGTATAATTGATGAAAAAGGTTTGGGATTTTTAAGTAATGAACAAGAGGTAGAAAATGAAGAAGAAAACAAAAATAATCAAAAAAATAGTTATAAAGCAATTTTTATTGTGTTTGGATTAATTGTGGTTGTTGGGATTGGAATATTTGTGATAAAAAAGAAAAAATAGAAAAATTTAAGTAAAAAATAGTATAGGTAATTAATCTACCTATGCTATTTAAAATTGATAAAAACTTATAAGAATTTTGTCATAACTATATACTTTTTGGAAATTTATGGTATAATAAACATAGTAAAAATTTGCTAGGAGGTGCTATATGAAAAGATGTTCTTTATGTGGGAGAAAAATAAGTAATACTCGATATACTTTTGGTTTAGGTTGTCTAAAGAAAATGTGTAATTCTGTAAATATTGCCAATGTCAAAAATCTAAAAGGAGAAAATCTATTAGATAGAAAAATTCTCAAATTATGTGATAAGAGTAATTTACCTAAAACTCAAAGACAATTATTAACCGACAGATACCTAACTTTAAATTTATTAAATAAAGTTCCTCTTAATTGCTATGATAATTATAGAAAATTATTAAAAAATGACATTGATACCATAAATGGCACTACAACTATTATAAATCTACATAGTTGTGATGTCATTACATTAAAACAAGCATCTGAAATTAATAAAAAATACACAGAACACAAAAATATTTTTCAGGAAATTGTAGATGGAAAATATGATACAATACAAAATATATCTTTTGATGCTGTCAGATTTGCATTTAGTAATTATTATAATGACAAACCATATTTATCAGATATGATTCAAATCTTGCAATATTGTATATTGAAAACTGGAGTATTAGGATTAACTTTAATCGATTTTAGTTGTGCTGCCAAATGCTTAGATAATTCATTACATAAATACCCTGAAGATATGACAATTACTGACAAAAAAATCATAGAAAAAATACAAAAAGATAATAATTTTAAAGCATGCTTGAATAAAATTATTGAAAAATATGGAAATAAAAAAGAGTTTGATACAGGAGAAAAGAATGAATCTTTAGCTTTTGAAGATGGTGATTTATTTTTGGCAATGCATAATACTTACATAAATGTTATTGGAAATAAACAAAAAAATGGTAAGTGGAATTTAGATATAACTCTATCTGATGAATATGACTTTACAGATTTTAAAGAAATGGGAGAATATATAAAAAATGATAATTTTTGGATGAATTTTATTGGGTGTTCTGCAAATAATCTTGCAATGATAGGAACAGCTTGTAATGTTGTCAATACATATAAAATTACCGTTAAATTAAAAATTGAAAATTGGGAGGAATAATTTTAATATGACCAAAACGGAAAAAAATGAAATATTAATTATTGTTTTATATTTTTTATCTTTCCTTATATTTGATTTAGTAAGTGTAGGTATTATGTTTGATGGAAATTTAAGCAAAATGATAGGAGGCAATTATAATTTTTTTGAGTTACTTGCCGCATTTGCTAATGCTGGAGTTTATCATTTCATATTTGTATCTTTTATAGCTATATGTATTAAATTTAATAAAAAAATAAATATTGAATATAAAAATATAATACGTTGGTTTCCATTATGTACTTTCATTTTTGCTTTACCAATGTGTATCCCTACAGCTTTTGTAGTAAGAAGTTTTCTATATATTTTTGGATTGTATAAGTAAAATAAAAATAGATATTGCAATAAATTTATATTTTTGATATTATTTAAATAATCAAAAAGAGATATAAGTGTATATTTATTGCGGAAAATAGCTTATGTGATAACATGAAAATAAAAAGTCCTCAAAGCTAAACTTTGAGAACCTTGGTGCACCAGGAGGGATTCGAACCCCCGACCTTCCGGTTCGTAGTTGGCACACAATCAAAAATTTATTCTTTAATTGAATATTATAAATACCTGCACTAATCAAATTTTCTTTGATATTATACTTTAAAATAGAGGGTTTGTCAAATTTTTTGAAAAATTGCAAAAATTTAAAATAGTTTAATATGGTTTAAGAAAAATTAAAAAAGTTTATTATAAAACTACTTTTTGGGGGAATTTGGGGGCATCCAAAAATACCTCTGGGGGAATTTTGGGGGCAGATATAAAATTCTTTATATTTAAGCATTTTCTGATTCCCCCATTATAAAAAGATTTCCCCCAATAATTTTTATAGGAGATGTTAAAAATGATACAATTCATAATTGGTTTAATTGTAGGGGCTAATATAAGCCTCTTTTTATATGCTTGCATTTTAGTAGGAAAAAACAAAGATGAGGAGGTGATACAATATGAAAATTCGCAAGATAATAGCAAAAAGTAATGAAGATATAGGAATACTAATAAAAAGAGGAAATGAGCTAATTTCAATTACTATTGATAGAAATAACAATATAGATATAAATGGTTATGAAGATGAAATGATTGTTTTGGAAGAATTAACAAATTTACAATTTAAAAATCAACAAATGGAAAATGACTTTATTGATAGTATTACAAATATGCAAAATTTTGGAGATATGGAACTTACTGAAAATGAGGGGGGAGAAACTTGAAAGAAAAAAGATATTACTGGTTAAAATTATATGATACCTTCTTTGATAATAAAACAAGTAAATTTCTCCGTAAGTTACCAGATGGAGATAAAATATTACTAATCTATCTAAAATTGCAATTAAAACTTCTTAAAAGTGAAGGTGTTTTTGTATATGAGCATTTATGCGAATCTATGGCCGAAGAAATAGCTATGACACTTGATGAAGATGTAACTATTGTCAAATTATTATTAACAGCTCTTGAAAAAACAAAAACTATTGAATTTTTTGATGAAGATACATTTATGCTATCAGAAATGCAAGACTTAATTGGTAGCGAAGGCTCTAGTGCTGCAAGAGTTAGAAAGCATAGAGAAAAATATAAAATGTTACATTGTAACAATGAAGTAACAAATAGTAACGCACCTGTAACAAATATGTTACGGAGAGATAGATATAGATAAAAAGATGATTGATGATTTATTTAATTTAATTATAAATAAAAGTCCCAAAATTTCACAAAATTTTTATAATTTGATTGAAAAATTAGAATTTAACTATACTTCTGATATTTTAAAAACTTTTCAAGATGACAAAATAGAAATGCTAAAAATCATCTTATATACTCTTTACCAATTAGAAACGGAGCAATTTCAAAATATATTATCAAGGGTAAAAAGAGAAGATTTAATAAACATGTATAATCTATGCAAAACATATAATACAGATAATTTTTTATCTTACTATAAAAAGACTATAATAAATAAATATACTGATAATAGTACATAAGGAGCAAATGTATGTTAAATACTTATATAAACAATTTTAAAAATATTGTTTCATCTATCTTATTTATATTTTTTAAGATAACTTTGATAGTATTAGTCAGTTTATTAATATTATCATTGATTTTGTTAGCAATAGGGTGTTTGATAAAATCACAAAAACTAAAATCTAAATTTTTAATTGCTGTACCTAGTTTATTTGTAGGAATTGTAATTTTATTATCAATTCCCCTTATCTTCGTACACTTTAAAAATATAATTTAATAAATATAGTGAATCTCCTTAAATTTGCCCTAACACTAGATAAGGAGATGATGTTTTAATGAATTTTAAAAAAGTAAAAAAGCAAATCGTTCCTAAACTAAAAACCATAGGAACTATGCTTACATTGTTCGCTATTAAAACAAATATGGCTTTTGCTGCTGAAGGTAGTACTATCGGAACTGCAGAGGTAACACAAGCAACAGATAATATAAAAAGAGTAATTACCTCTATTGCAATGCCACTTGGTGGAGTACTTATATTTGCAAGTGTAGTGATAGCTGCAATAAAGATGATAGCAAATTCTAATAATCCTCAAAAAAGGGCAGAATCTATTGGTAGCTTAGCTTGGATTTGTGGTGGAGGCGTCGTTTTAGGTGCTTCATTAATTATTGCCGGCATAATAATAAATATTGCAACAAATAATTCTGGAAATTTATTAGGTAGTTAGGTGGTGGAAATATGCGAGTATTTAAAGTTCCATTTGATATTAAACACGAAGAAAAAATCTTTGGTGGATATCTTAGTTTAAGACAAGTCGTATATTTAATGTTAGGCACTTCAAGTTTGGCTTTACTTGCTACACCACTTCCAATGGTATTGAAAATAATATTTATTTTAATTATTGCAAGTTTCTTTTTATTGTGTACCTTTTTGAAAATTGGAGAACAGACCTTTGATAAGTTCTTTTTTTATGCTCTAAAATACTTATTTCGTAAGAAATACTTTGTATATAAGAGGTGTTTGAAATGATAATAATGATTATATTTTTAATTTTAACTGTACTCTTTGTTATAGGTACAGTAATTTATTTAAACAATAAAAAGAAAAATGTAAATGCACCAAAACACAGTTTAGATACAAAAGAAAAAAATACAGATAAGAATAACAAAAAAGGTAAAAAACAATTAACTGATATTTTACAAATTAAAATTAAAGACAATATCATCTGTTTAGGTAATAGATATTCAATAGTAATTAGGCTAGGAAACATAGATTATAATATGTTGTCAAATTCTGAACAAGATTCTATTGAAAATGTGCTTATTCAAACAGCACTCGCAATAGATTTCCCAATTCAATTTTTTAGCACAACAGAATTTATTGATACAAGTAAAGTTATCTCTTTAATTAAACAAAATAGAACAAGTAGTACAAAAATTAAAGAATATAAAGAATATCTAATTGAATATTTACAAAATCTTATGGAAAACAGATCTATTTCTGTTGTAAAAAATTATGCAATTATAAGTTATGATGGTACTTATGATAAAGCATTAGAAGAATTAAACAGAAAATCCTTGTCTTTTACAAGTAATTTATTAAGAGCAAAAATCGTTTGTGAAATATTAAATGAAGATGAATTATACAATTTAATTTATAGAGAATTAAACAAAAATTCTGCTATAAATATTAGCAATTTAAAGGAAGGAGGAAAAAACTTATATGTTGGGAAAAAACAAAAAGCAAAAAGAAATAAACATATTTGATAATATTCCTACGATGGCAGATATATTACTTCCTGAAACATTACAAGAAAAGAAAGATTATTTAATATTAGGTTATAACAAATTCACAAGAATTTTTGCAATGACAATATATCCTGAACAGACTTGGGTTAGTTGGCTTGATGATTTATTTCATATAGGAAATATAAATATTTCTGTAAAAATAGAACCTTCAAGCAATGGAAATGTAATTAACCAATTAACAAAAAAATTAGTACAAAGTCAGTCTGAATATGCAACATATTCAAGGCAAGGTAATATCTTGCATCTTCCAGAGTTAGAAAAGCAAATTGGAGATTTAGAAGATTTAAGGATGCTTATACAGACAAATCAAGACAAACTTTTCTTTGCAACAATATTTATCTCTGTAAATGCAGAATCACTTGAAGATTTAAACGAAAAGACTAAAATATTAGAAAGCGAATTAAACAAAAAAACTGCTATGATAAGAACTCTAACATTTAGACAAGTTGAAGGATTAAAAACAATGTTACCAACAGGAGAAGTACCTATTCCAAATTACGAGAGAAATATGGTCGCTGGAGGTATTGCTACTTTAATTCCAATATCTAACCCTAACCTTTCGCACGATAGAGGTATTTTTATAGGTAGAAATATGTATACGAATGCTCCTGTGTATGTCGATACTTTTATTGGTCCACCTACCCTACCAAATCCTCATGTATTTATTTGTGGTACAAGTGGAGGTGGTAAAAGTGTAGCACTTAAAACATTAACTGCACGAAACATCGCAACAACTCGGTTGTGGTGCTTTTTTTATAGATGTCGAAGGTGAATATACAAATCTAACAAAAATGCTTGGTGGAAAAGTTATTAAAATTGAACAAGGAAAATCTGCAGGTGTAAATCCATTTGAAATCGAACCTGATACAAAAGGAAATATGCAGTTTATAAATATACTTGATAAAGTTGCTGAAATAAGGGCATTGCTTGCGACAATATGCAGAAATTATGGAAGAACATTAACAGGTGCAGAGAACACAGAAATTGAGATTGTTGTGAATCAATTATATGCTGAAAAAGGCATTACAAGTGATGTAAATTCTCTATTTGAGAAAAAAGGTGGAAGATTAGATAATGGGAAATATGCAATAGGAAGAATACCAAAGAAAATGCCAACATTATCAGACTTTCAAAAAAAATTAAAAGAACGAGGTAATTGTAAAGAATTATCTGATATATTGGTTCCATTCTTAAAGGGGAATTCTTTACGGTATGTTTGACTGTGAAAGTAGAGTTTCATCAAGTGAAGATATTATTTGCTTTGATATGTCAGAGGTAAAAGATGAATTTACTAAACTATATGCAAGTTTTGTTATTCTAACTTGGGTATGGCAAAAATATGTACTTAAAAATAAGGATAAAAAGAAAATTATTGTTTGCGATGAAGCGTGGCTATTTTTAAAATATGAAGAATCTGCAAACTTTTTGGTAAATGTAGCTCGTAGAGGTCGTAAATACAATGTTCCTTTATTTATACGGAAGTCAATTTATAGATGAGTTTTTAAACTCGGAAGAACGGAAAAACAATAATAAATATCTGCTCAACTAGGTATATTTTTAAACAAAGTCCTGGCTCTGTTGATGCTGTGGTAGATTTCTTTAATCTATCAGAAGGAACTAAAAACTTTTTGACAGCAGCAAGTCCAGGTCAATGTATTATAAGTTTAAATAATAGTGTTACAGCAATTAAATTTGTAATAACACCTTATGAAGAACAATTTGTATTTACTTAAAAATTATATAATGTTTCCTATTGCCCTATCTAAAAAAATAGGAGGCAATAACATTTGAAAAAAGTAATAAAAAGTTTTGTGGTTGTAATTGCTATACTTTTTTTATTATCTCCATTTTGTTTTGCAGAAACTGATTTTAAAGAACAAATTAAAAGTGAAGATGGATCGCTTTTTGAAAAGATAATTGCTGAATGTATTGGAGGTATTGCACAAACAATATTTGACTTTACAACTGGTGAAGATGCAAATGTAGGTTTTAAAGATTATGATGAACTGATTTTTAATAATAGACAAGCAGGTGATGCACTATCTCCATTTACACAAGAACTTTGGGGAAAAACAATGAACTGGTATAAAATTTTTGCTATAATAAGTGGTTGTTTAATTCTAATTGCAGTATTTATACTTTCATACAAAATTATGAATGCTGGAATGAATACAGCTAAAAAAAATGAAGCAAAAGATAGCTTAATGCGTTTATGTTTTGGTGGTGTTGCTATTGCACTCGCTCCACTATTTATAAGATTTCTTTTGTATGTAAATAATAGTCTTGTTTATTTATTAGTAACAGCTGCAAATAGTGGCTCTCTTGAAGCATCACTTGGCGACAGTATGCTAACAAGCATAAGGACTGGTAATGCTATTACAACAGCATTGGTTATAGCAATGTTCATATATTTATTTGTTAAATTAAATATAAAATTTATTGTAAGACAATTCACAATTATTATATTTACAATATTCACACCAATAGCTGCAGCTTTATGGATAGTAAATAAAAATGTTACAGCTGCTGCTATTTGGGGAGGACAAATTATAATGAATATATTTATGCAATTTATATACTGTTTCTTATTCCTTATATATCTTGCTTTTCTTCCAAGTGGTGGTGGCTGGGCTGTAAGTCTTATATGGGCAATGATGATATTGCCGTTGGCAGATGCTTTATTAAATTGTCTACAAAATCTAACTTCAAGAATTGCAGGTGTCGATAATGAACAAATGACAAATAGAGTTATTGGTATGGGTGCAATGGCTGGTTTTGGTCTAGCAGCTATAAAAGAGCAATTTAAAACACCATCTTCCTCATCAGGCAATAATAGAAGTTCAAATAGTGATAATTCTGGTGGAGGTTTAAAAGGTTTTGTATCAAGAGCAAAATCAGTTATAAATCCTAATATGAATTTAAGTGCAGAAAAAGATTATAACGGAAATGTAAACCCTATTAGAAATGTTGTACCAAAAGAAAAAAATACAGTAAATATTCCTAAATCTAATGGAGAAAACAAGGATAATTTAAGTAAAGGAAGTAAGGCAAAATCTGTTGCAGGAAATATTGTAAAAGGTGGTGCTAAGGCTACAACTGCTTATTTAGGTCTTGGTGCAAAAATGGCAGAAGGAAATTTTGATAGTTATTCTCCTAAAAAGAATATTCAAAGAAAAAATAATTATCAAAATACAGAGTATATAAACAAGTTAGCAAATGATAAAGCAGAAATGCAGAAATCAGGTGATAACAATGAGCATAAAGGATAAAGCAAAAGAAAAAATAAAAAAGCAAGCAAAAAAAATGGTTTTTAAAGTAATAAAGCCATTTTTACCATTTATAATAATTATCGTTGGAATTGTCTTTGCAGTATGTACTGTTGCAGATTCATTGTTTACTACTGAAGAAGATATGCAAGTTGCAGAACAACTTTCTAATGAAAATTATGAAGAACAATATGCTCAATGGTTACAAGAAAAGGAAACTTCTCCAACAACTATATCTAATGGTACTGGATTAGTTCCAACTGGAATGTTTATTTGGCCAATTCCTGGTTATACAACTATAACATCACATTTCGGAATGAGAACTCATCCAATAACAGGGGTATATAAACTTCATTCTGGGACTGATGTTGGAGCTCCAATAGGTGCTAACTTCGTAGCTATGGCTGATGGCACAGTAATAAAAGCATTATATAACAATGCTTATGGAAATATGGTAATGATAGATCACGGAAATGGAATAGTTACTCTTTATGCACACGGCTCTGAAATACTGGTTACAGCAAATCAGATAGTTAAACAAGGAGAACCTGTATTAAAAGTTGGTTCAACAGGTTATTCAACAGGAGCACATGCACATTTTGAAATCCGAATAAATAACAGCTATGTTAATCCTGAAAATTATTTTAAATAAGGAGGTTAGAAGAAGTGGTATTGATTTTTACTGATAATGAGCAATTAGATAGAGACTTAAATAAAAAAATAAATGATAGCCGAATTGTATATTACCCTGACTACATATTAGAAGAAAAGGAAGCAACTACTCTAATTGCTACTTTACAACCTAATAAATATAATTTCAAAGACTTTATGTTTAAAGTACGAGAAAAAAATATTCAAGTTATCTTACTTTTGGAAAATGACAAAGTCGAAGAATTAAAAGATGCTCTCATACTTGGAATCTATGATATCATCTTTGATCCTTTTGATTTAGAAGATGTTTGTAAAAGAATAAAAAATCCAAACCCATTTTCCAAAATTTCAAAATATATAAAAGATATTATAGGACTAGAAACAATATAGTTCTATTTTATTGCAAAATTTAAAGGAAGGAGGTTAGAAAAATTGAGCAAAAAAATTAAGAAGTCCATTACAATATTCTTAATAATCATTTCAATTATAGTAGCAGTAATATCAACTTTTTTCATTATAAGATATTTTATAGAAAAAAATAAAATAGATAATGTATATGAAACCTATTCTGATGATAATGTGCAAAATAGAATAGAAACACAAGATACTACTACAAATGATGATTTAATGCTACAAATTGATGGAGAAAGAGTATTAGGTGTTATCAAAATAGACAAGATAAACTATGAAGGCCTAATTTATGAGGGAACTTCATTGAGCACATTAGATAAGGGCATTGGACATTTTGAGAATTCTCCATACCTCGATGGAAATGTATGCCTTGCTGGACATAATTACTCTGGTGTGTGGAAAAATTTACATACATTAGAAAGTGGAGATACAATTACCTATACTAGCTTTCTTGGTTCAAAAGAATATGAAGTAAATAATATTCAAGAAATTAGTGAAACTGACTGGACTTTACTTAACGATACAGAAGAAAATTATTTAACTTTAATAACTTGTGTCAAAGGAAAACCATCTTTAAGGCTTGCAGTTCAAGCAATAGAAAAGAAATAAATTTTCATTTTTTGAACATTGTCAAAACAGTATAAAAGATGTTACCCTATTATATAAATAATATATGAAAGGGTGATTTTTATGCGTAAAAAGAAAATTTGTATAATAATTATTTGTATTTTAACTTTTATTATATTAACTTGTTCATTACTTATGTTTTTAAATAAAAAAGATATTGAAATTGAAACAGCCTCTATTGAAGATAATAAACAAGAGGAAGAAAATATTATTGATGAAAATATAGTAAATAATGAAATTTTAGAAAATAATGTAGTAGAAAATACAGTTACAGAAAATACTTCTATTGCTAAAACACCTCAAACTGAAATTTCTGGTATTAAGGAAGATACGAAACCTACTACAACAAACTCTAATCCAAAGAATTCACAAAGTAAGAATAGTAAAAGTAAAACATCAAGTTTATCAAAAACAGAAACACAAAGTAAACCACAAGTTATAACAAATCAAAAAACGGAAGAAAATAGTCAAATAGTAACTAAAGAAGAAACTGCTCCTGCAGTATCAGAAACAAATGTAGAAAAATATGTAAGAAATGATGTAATGATTAGTAAAATAAAACAAACTATTGAAAATAACGCAACAGAAGATATGAAAAAATTTGGATATAATGTTGTTGTAGATTCTTCTATCAAATCAAGAACAAATCAATTTACTTTTGCAGAAAATAGAGTGATAAATGCTATTAGATTAAAATTCGGTACAATAAGAATCTACGCAGAAGATTACTATTACAACGGTGAGCTAATCATGACAGAATGTTACATATTATAATTAAAGCACTTTTAGTGGTGCTTTTTTTATATAAAATATAGTGTTTTCTTCTATTTATTTGACCTTCAAATTTATAATAGGAGGAAATTTTTATGGTAAAAGAATATACAAAAAAAAGTATAGCAATTTTGCTAGTATTATTAAGTTTATTATCAGTTTTTTCAAATGTATTTGCTGCAACACCAGTGAGTTCAGCACTTATAAAAAATGGTGGGGACTGTGGTTATCATTTGCAATACTGGACAGGTAGTGGCTGGAGCTTTGTAAAAACAACATATGTATACTACGAACAAGGAGGAAATCAATATCCAGCTTATTGTATGCAACCAGATTTACCAGGTGTTGGAGAGAGTAGTGAATACAATGTTAGTGTAGATGATGTTGTAAATGATGTTCGTTTATGGAGAGTCGCTATAAATGGATATCCATATCAAACACCTCAATCAATGGGACTTGAAAATCAATACGACGCTTTCGTTGCAACTAAACAAGCAGTATATAGAGTATTGGATGGTAGAGATCCAAATACATTCTATAATGGTGCAGATAGCAGAGGACAAGCTATTAAAAATGCTATTATCAATTTAGTAAACATTGGTAGAAATGGCTCACAAACACCAATGAATACAGATGTTACAACAAATAAAGTCGGTGGATTTGTAGAAGATGGAGATTATTATTCTCAGGAATATTCTATATCTAGTCCAGTAGAAACATCTGAATACACAATTACAGCAGTACAAGGACTTCCAGATGGATATCAAATTACTAATATGTCAAATAATTCACAAAACACATTTAGTGGAAGTGAACACTTTAAAGTAAGAGTTCCAAAAACAGCTTTATCTAGTGATATAAATGCAACTATTGTACTACAAGCAAAATGTAAGACATATCCAGTATTTTATGGAAAAACAACTGTCCAAGGAACTCAAGACTATTTATTGACATATGATCCGTTTGGAGATGTTGCTGGTCGTGCTGACTTAAATGTAAAAACCAACACAGGAAAAATTAAAATAATCAAAAATGATGTAGATACAAACCAGCCAATCCAAGGAGTTACATTCCAATTAACAAAACAAGATGGCACAGTTATAGCAAATGCTACAACTAATGAAAATGGTGAAGCTACATTCCCTAACTTATATCAAGGAACTTATGTATTAAAGGAAATCGCTACAAATGATAACTATATCTTATCTGATGCACAATTTGATGTAAATGTAGAGTTTGATAAAACTACTACAAAAACTATCACTAACGAACATAAAAAAGGTGATTTAACAGTATATAAAGTAGATAAAGACAATAATAAAATCGCTTTAGGTGGTGTTATATTTGACTTGTATAGTGAAGAATTTGGTAAGGTTATAGGTACTTATACAACAGATGAAAATGGGGAAATCCATGTAAAAAACTTAAGAACAGGAAACTATAAATGGATAGAGAAAGAAACAAACAAATGGTATAATTTAGCTGAAGATACTACAACAGAAGTTGTATGGGATAAAGATACAGCTAATACTATTGAAAATGAACTTAAAAAGGGACAAATTCATGTAATTAAGATTGATAAAGACAATAATGAGGTCAAATTGGAAGGAGTCGAGTTTGAAGTATTAGATGAAAATGGAAATGTCCTTGAAAAAATCGTTACAGATGAAAATGGTGAGGCTTTAACTAAAAGATATCCTATTCGTGATTTTAATAAATTAACATTAAGAGAAGTAAAAACACAAGAGGACTATGTATTAAGTCAAGAACCTCAAACAATTGAACTTACAGAAGATGAAATTACAAATGTTACATTTGAAAATGAAAAAATTAAAGGATTTGTTGAAATTACAAAAGTAGATTCAAAAGATGAAAATAAAAAACTAGAAGGTGCTAAATTTGGACTTTACAATGAAAATGATGAACTTATTGATACACTTACTACAGATGAAAATGGAAAAGCTACAAGTGATGAATTAGTAAAAGGAAAATATTATCTTAAAGAACTTGATACTGGCTCTGTTTATTACTTATTAAATCAAGATACTTTTGAGTTTGAAATAGTAAATAATGGAGAAACCGTACCTGTAACTATCAAAAATGAAGGAACTGATATCGAAGTGGATGTAGACAAAGAAGGTACAGCAGAAATCAAACCAGGAGAAAAAGTTGATTATACTTTTAGTAATGTTGCAAACAACTCTAATGTATATTTAGATAATTTCAAATGGTATGATTACATACCAACAGATTATATAAGACTTCAAACTATGACAACAGGTACATGGAATCAAGATTTAAAATATGATGTTTATTACAAAACAAATAAGTCAGAAGATTATAAATTATTCCAAGAAGATTTAAGTACAACTGAAAATCACGACTTAGACTTTTCAACAGTTGACTTATCTGATGGTGAATATATTGTTGAAACAATGTTTGATTTTGGAAAAGTAGAAAAAGGATTTAGAGAAGTAACTTCTCCAACTATGCAATGTCAATCATTAGATACATTACAAGATGGGGACAAGTTTACAAATACTACTAAAACAGTAGGTGTTTACTATGGTGTAACAGCCGAAGCAAATAGCGATTGGACTACAATTACACATATACCTGAAAAACCTACTTGTCAAGCATTACCTCGTACAGGTAAATAATTTTAGTTAGTTATTCCCTATAAAATTGCCCTTCAAAAATAAATTTATAGGAGGAAAATGTGTATGGATATTACAAATGTTAAAATTTATAAATCAAGACAAGGAGGACCTGTTTTGGCCTATGCAAATGTTATATTAGACAGGCAATTTATTATCAGAGGAATTACACTTATTGAAAAAGATGGTAGAAGATTTATTTCAATGCCATCAAGGAGAGTAAGAAATGGAGAAAGGCATTTTAGAGATACTGCTCACCCATTAAATCAAGAGGTTAGAGAAGAATTAACAGATGCAATATTTGATGCTTATGAAGAATTTTTAAAAGCAGAAAAATAATATTAGTTTTCCTATATTTGCCCTTTTATTTTTATACTACTAATGAAAGGACTTTTTTTATGATTATAAATGAAAAGATGAATAAACAATTAAGAGTTTTAAATAACCAAATAGAAAACACAATAAAAAGCAATAGTTTAACCGATATGCAAATAGAAAGTTTTTTATTAAATTTTGAAAAAGTAAGATACAATTTATTAGCTGAAATAAAAGAATATAATAAAAATACCCAGTTTGAATATGAAAAAATTAAAACTATTGATGATAATTATAAGGCTGAATTAAAAGATAATATATTAAAAATATATGTACCTGAAACACTACCAAGTTTTAAAAATCTAAAAACACACACTTATAAAAGAATATTATTAAATGTCGCAGAAACTACAAAGGAATTTAAAGGACTATTTACAAATGAAGTATTTATATACATAAAAGTATGCGACAATATAGAAGGTTGGGACATAGATAATAAATATGTAAAACCTATTGCAGATGCTTTAATTTCAAGTGGTGTTATTGAAGATGATAATATATCTAAAATGTTTTATTGCTGTAAAGGTGAATTTTCTGAAATACCACACACAATAGTCTATGTATTAGATAGCAAAAAAGTAGGGCAATTTTTGAAAAAAGTAGAATGCTAAAAATATGGTTTTTTGAAAGAAAAATTTTTTGATTTTTGCGACAGTTTAAAATTTTTAAAATTCTTTTAAATCAAGGCTTTTTAAAAATTAGTTCCCTATTTATTTTGGTGGTGGTAAGGGTGTGTAAGCGAAGCTGGAGCACCACTTCCCTTAAAGTAAGACACATAAAAAATTTAATTTGTTTTATTAGGAGGTGAAGTTTTTGAATAATTTTCCAAATGGAGATGAAGAAATATCCTTAATAAAATTTATATCAAAATATCAATATTTAGATGTAAAAGATACTAAGTATTTTTTTAATTCACAGAAGTACTACAAAAAAAGAATTAGTAATTTAGTTGCTAAAAAATATTTAAAAAAGTATAATTCTCATCAGCTTGTTTTAGATAAATTAGGAATCGAATTTGCTAGACTATTTAATTTTACATACAATAAATTAAATAGAAATAGAAAATATCTACCAAGATTACTTTACATTAGTCATTTAGCAGCTTTTTATAATAAAAGCAATACTGTAAATTTCGTTCCTTCATTTGATATGAAAGATAAGCAAGAATTTACGATTACATCAAGAAAATTTATTGGTATTTTAGAGATAAATGGCATAGAATATTTAACATATCACATAACAGAAGAACACGATAATAAATACATAAGATTAATTATATATGATATACAAAAAGAAAAGAGATTTAAAAATATACTTATTTTAACAAATGATGAAAGTAGAATAAAAACAAATGATTTTACATTTGGAATGAATCAAGTATTAGTTGTAAAAGACACACAAGAAAATAGAAAAAAATTAAAATACTTACATAGTATTGATTGGTACAATGTAATAAAAAAACAATACAAAAGGTTTAACATATATTTATCTGATTATAGTTTTTGTGAATATACAGATTATAAAAGTAAATATATTAACACCTTTTATTTTTTTGATACAGAAAAAATAAATAGAATTAAATATTTTTTGAAAGAAAACAAAGATAAAAATGCTGATATTGTATGTACTTCACAATTAAAAGAAAGGTTAGAAAAAGAACTTCCAAACTGTAATTATAATATTATAGATTTGGAACAATATATTGACAAAGAGCCTTTCTATTATGATTAAAAAGGTTATATTTTATATATTTTTATTTTTGTTTTTAATTATAAATATTGTTATTATTTTAAATGTAAAAAATTATATAGAAATTTTAAATATATGTTTTAATAAAAATATTATAATGACTAATAAATTATATGTCGTTATTTGCATTGTAATTGCTCTTATTTGCATTTTTATTATATCAGATATATTACTTGTTGTCTTTAAAAAGAAAGATGAAAATAAAGGCATTAAATTTAAAACAGAAGATGGTACTTATGGCACAGCTAGTTGGATGACTGAAAATGAAATGAAAACAATTCTGGGAGTTGGTGATATGCCTGGCATTATTTTAGGAAAATATAATAATGAAATAGTAAAATTGCCATTTAACAGTTATTTTAATAAAAATATCTGTGTTTTTGGTAGTTCCGGCAGTATGAAAACTACTGCATTTTTACTTACAAATTTATTAGAATTGTCTAAGTACAGAAAATCAATTATTGTAACTGATCCAAAGGCTGAAATTTACAGAACTACTTCAAGTTACTTTAAGAGTATAAATTATACTGTAAGAGTTTTAAATTTAAAAGATATGAGGCATAGTGATAGGTGGAATCCTCTTGCTGAAAATGAGAATATCAATGATGTTCAAATGAGTGCAAATACTATTATTATGAATACACAAAAGAAAAATGGAAAGGATGAATTCTGGCCTCGTGCAGAGGAAAATCTTTTGAAAGCCTTTGAATTTTATTTTTTACAAATACTTGTCGACCAAAATAATTTAACAAATATATATAAAAAAGTTGCTGGTGGTGATTTAGGGGAAATAGATAGTATGTTTAAAGGACTTCCAAATGAAAACCCAGCAAAAATGAGTTACAATATATTTGCATCAGGTAGTGATACTATAAAAGCAAGTGTTATTACTGGACTTGGTACTCGTTTGCAAACATTTCAAAATGAAGATTTACAACAATTAACCTCTACAAGTGATATAGATTTAACACTTCCAGGAAAAGAACCTTGCATATATTACATTGTAACTGATGATATGAATGGAGCTTATGATTTTCTAAGTTCTCTTTTTTATGCCTTTTTATTTATAAAACTTGTAAGGTATGCAGATTCAAGACCAAATGGTAGATGTGATGTAGATGTTTTTTGCTTTTTAGATGAGTTCGCAAATATACGGTCAAATTCCAGAATTTAATAAGAAGATTAGCACAGTTAGAAGTAGACGGCATACGGGCTAATTCCAATAACCCAAAATAAACGGACAACTCGACAGCCGTTATCCTAATAAAATGTCTGATGAGATAATTGGTAACTGTGATACAACTTTAGGATTAGGTACAACAGATACTTTAACGGCACGGATTTTTTTGTGATTTGATAGGTGTTTCAACAGCTGAAACTTCTTCAATTAGAAAATCTAACTCAATAGAAGGAGAGTTTTTAGAATATGGAGATAAAAACACTACTGTATTACAAAGAAATCTATTAAATAAAGATGAAATATTAAGATTACCTACAAATAAGCTAATTGCTATTTTAAGAGGAAATAAACCACTCCTATTAGATAAGATGAGATATACAGAACACCCACTTTCTAAAAAATTAAAAGATAGTTCAATTTATGATTATAAGCCTGAATGGACTAGAAATAATAACATAGAAGATATACCAAAGAAAATACCTAAAAAAACTACTAAAAAAAGGAAAAGAAGTTTTGATAATTTTTAAGTATTTACCTAAAGTGGTAAGTGCTTTTTTAATTGGAGGTGAAAAATTGGAGAACCTAACAACAAAAGAAATCCTAAGAAGCAAAGAAGAAAAACACATTTTAACTGGCAAAATTTCTGGAATAGAAGATGAATATTATAAATTAAAAGGCGAAAACATATCATGTGCAATAGTTTGGTATGGAGAAATTAAAGTTTTAATTCCAAGTACCCACTTAGGCATAGAAAAAATAAATAAATCAGTAATTAGAGGAATGTTGGGTGCAGAAATTGACTTTATTGTTATAGCATATGATGAAACGAGCAATATTGCTATTGCAAGTAGAAAAGATGCTATGCAATTGCGTTCAAAAATAGAATTACCTAAATTCAAAACAAATGATACTGTAATGGTTAGAATATTAGCAGTAGGAGCAAAGCATATTATCGTTGATTTATATGGCAAGGAGGTAATTATCAAAGCAGAAAATTTACAACATACATATATAGTAAATTGTAAAGATTATTACTCTGCAGGTGAGAATTTAAAAGTCAGAATTAAGAATATAGATATTGAAAATAATATATTTGAATTATCTGCAAAAGATTTTACAGAAAATCCATTTAAAAATATAAGAAAATATATTGTCGAAGGTGGAGAATATACTGGTAAAGTAATAGCATTTCCAAAGCAAAATAGTGGAATAATAGTACAATTAGATAATTCTAATGTTAGTGTTCTTGCAAGAGTTCCACCTCGATTTAATACTTATCCACACTTTAAGGATAATGTGTTAATAAGAATCACAGAAATAAAAGAAGATAAGAAGTTAATTTACGGTTATCTTATGAGAATTATTTAATAAAAAGAAGGTGATTAAAATAAAAGAAAAAGATACAAAAGTTATAAATTTTTTACAAGATTTTGGCTCTGCTAAATTAGAACACTTACAAAGATTATTTGATGAATATAATAATAATTTTAAAAACATATTATCAAGTAATGTAATAAGCAAAAAAGGAGATATATTTGTTCATAATACACAAAAAATAGATGAAAATATGTTAGTTGCATTAGATATTTTATGCAGATATAAAGGAAGATTTATAACATTTCATAGAAACAATTTTCCAATTTATATTACATTTTTAACAAAAGATAATTTACTATATCATATCATTGTGGCTGATGAAGGCAATAAAAATGGAATTATAAAATTAGTTAATTCTCCCCTATACCTCCCTAAAGCAGATAGATTAATTTTAGCCTTTCCTGATAGGGAAGATGTAGAGAAAATAACTACTGATATACCATTTTTATATTGTACTTATCCAGACCTAGATGTAGTTAATGATGAAATAACAGAAGATGAATAAAAAGTAAAATATATTATTTTATAGGTGTAATCTCAGAAGTATCAGCTGGTAATTCAGCTGCAAATACTTCTGAGGTTGGAATAGCCATACACAATGTTATGACTATTGCTGCAATAATCGCAAGGAGTTTAGTCCGTGATATTTCTAATGCCTTTTTCATTATTTACCTCCACTACTGTGGTGTTTTTAACTTTGAGCTAAAAAGATAATATATCTTTTTAGATTCTATAAAATAGAACAAAATTATTATACAAGATGTATATATATTTATTTTAAAAAAAGGAAAAAAAGGAAATTATTGCTCTTCTAATTCAATTGTAATTTCTTCACCTTTATAATTTAAAACTAGCTTTAAAGTTGGACTAGCTTGATATTTTGTTAAATTATAAGTTTGCCAATAATTAATCGTTCCATTCATAAAATCGTTTGAATATCCACTATCTTCGCTACTACTTTCACTTGGATAATATTTTGTACCATCTTCTGTTTCAACATAAGTGTTATTATCAAATAATTTTAAATTAGTTTCATTTCCAGATGCAAATTCTTTTTTCAATTCTTCTAATCTATCATTTACTTTTAAATTAATATTTTCTTGGCTATCTTCATCGTTATATATTTTTTCATTTCTAATAACTAATTCTAATTTCATACCAGTATCATATACTACTGCTTGTGTAATATTTATATTTTCATTTGAACAGCTTTTTACTTTATAAGTTATATTTTCCCTATTATAAAATTTTTCTGGTATATCAACATTCATATTCCAATTTCCTGCAACTTTTTGTGAATTATTTATATCAGTTTGATTTAATAAATCAATTTCTGAGAAACTTATATTGATATTTTTACTTTTTGGGAAATTATCAGCTGTTAAATTGTATACAAGTTGAATTTCATTAGAGTTAGGATCTTTAGCTTTTATATAATAATTACATCCACTATTAATATAATTATCATTGAACTCTTTATAAGTATAATTTAAGTTTTTTTCTGAAGAAAACTTGTTAAATTTTTCTTCATTTTCGCAATATAAGATTTTATTTTCATTATCTGTTATCATCAAATCAGGTAAATTGATTTTTTCTATACTTTCAAAGTCTAAATTATTTTTAAATTTCATATCCATAGTAAAACTTAAATTATAATCAGTTATTAATAAGTTTTCTACCTTCGTTTCAACTTCTGAAGAATCAACATATTTCATATTTGGTTCTAAAAGATATCCATTTTCAACAGCTGTATCTATTCCTTTGCTATTATTAAAGAAATTGGTAAAGAAATTTGAGATATCTTTAGCAAAAACTACTGATGTAGTTAAAATCATACATCCAGAACCTACTGCAGCAAACTTTATAAAATTATTAAAATGACTATTTAAAGTTTTAGATTTATTTTTATTTTCTTTTAAAGTATTTCTAATCATATATTTATATTTATCAGTAAGATTAGCATCTTTAGATAATATTGTTTTTATTTTTTTATCTAAATTATTTTCATTATTCATAACATATTCCTCCCAATATTTTTTTCTTGGCTTTCTAATATTTTTTTTAATTTTTGTCTGCCTCTTGAAATTTGATTTCTTATAGTACTATCTGGCTTTTTTAGTATTTTACTGATTTCTTTTGTAGTTAAATTTTCCAAATAATATAAAGTTAAGGATATTCGTTCTTCATAATTAAGATTTTGAATTAATATTTCAAAATCCAATTTTTCTAATATTTTTTCTGAATAATTTGGTGCTTTTAAATTGTTATTAATATTTTCTTCATCATACTTTACAAAAAGGTTATTGTTTTTTTCTTTTTTGTATAAATGATTACATTTGTTGATTAATATTTTTATAATCCAAGTTTTAAAATATTCAATTTTTCTTAGCTTTTTTAAGTTTTTAAAAGTTTCTATGATAGTTTCTTGAACTGCTTCATTTACATCATCTTCTGAAACCAATCTCATTCTAGCAATCTTGTATAAGTCATTTTCCATCTTTATAATAATTGTGGTAAAAGCATCTTCATCTCCATTTTTGGCTTTGTTTATTAATTCTTCTATTTTCTTTAAAAAATATTAATTTTGCCTATGATAACAAGAAAAATGGGGAAAAATAAATTATTAAAATATAAATCTTTAATTTTTCTTAATTTGAAAATAATAAAAAAGAAAGTAGCACAAAAATTTAATCATATTACAAAAGAAATTGAAGTATATATAAAATCTGATAAAATATATTGGTGATAAAAATGAGTATAAGAGAAAATTTTAACATGTATTTTGAACTGGTAGAAGATGTAAGAGATAAAGCACATATAATGTATAGATTATTAGATGCTGAAAAAATTATTATGATAAACGAAAAATTATAGTAAAATAGAAAATATGCATCACATATAGATGTAAGTTTTGATGAAGATAATTGTAGGTTATATAGTCAAAAAGCACAAGAAAATATTAGTATATTTAGAAAAGGTGCTATAAATATTCATAAACAATATTTAAGAGAAGAAAAAACAATTAAATTAAATATATTTACTTGCTTAATAAATGAATTCTATTTATTGGAAATATTACAATCTTGTAGTAATCGATGAGATTTTCCTGATCAAAAATGAATTAGTGTTGATAAATATTCCTAGTTATGGTATTATTGATTAAGAAATAAAAGTAAAAGGAGTTTATTAATGGATGATTATAATAGAACAAGTTTGAATACAGGTTTTTTAGAGGAAAAGATATATGGGAAAATGGCTGTACCAAAAAATAAAATAACAAGCGAATTCATAGAAAAATATATTGTTATTGCATTAATTCCCTTTACTATCTATCAAATTGGTATTTATATTATACGTACTTTGGGACACAAAGCACTAGATGACCAACAATTTTCAATAGAATCAATTGTAAACTTTTCTGACATAGCAATTAACTTATCCTATAACATTTTGGCATTTTCTATTATAATTGTTTTATCTAATTTTTTTGTTGTATTTTTTAGTTCAAAGGTTATCTTTAAAAAATATAAGGCAAGAAAAGAAGATTTTATTGGTATAATGAAAATAATTATTATTCTTCAGCTAATTTTTACAAGTATTTCAACGTTATATTATTATGTATCATATATTGATGAAATAGGAATCAATAATTCATATATATCAAAATTTGAATGGTTAGAGAGTAATAATAAAAAAACTAGCAGTATAAATTATGATATAAAAAAATATATTGCGGATATAAATAAAATCAATCAAATAAATTTAACAATATTAATAATTGTTAATTTGGTATGTATTAGCTTTTGTATTTTTTGGCAAAGTAGAATTTTAAAATTCAATTCTATTTAAATTTATAATTGAAGGGAGGGATAACAATGAATAAATTAAGTAAAATATTTTTACTAATAATTATATTACTCTTAATTGCTTTAATAATAATGACATATTCTTATTTTAAAATGAGAACAAGTGCAAAAGAAAATCTTCAAGATTATCTTACAGAACTTGGTGTGCGTGAGATATTGATTAATGAACATCCAGAATTACAAGATGAAGATTGGCAATCTTTAGAGCAACAGGCACGAGAACAAGCTGATGAAAATTTATAATTTTAAATATAAAACTTTTAATTTTAATATTTTAGGAAGATAGAATGAGAGTAACTACTCTCATTTTTTTAGTTATTTTATTTGAAATTCAATTTTTCTTGTTTTATAGAATTAAAAAATGAATATGATATATTAGAAATAATATATCATATAATATATTATATTAAAAAAATGTAAAAAAAAGTAAAATCCTTTAGAAAAGTATTGACAGAGCAATAAAAAAAATTTATAATCATTATTGTGTTTATTTAACACAATAGCCTTCATAAAACAATAAATTTGTTTATGAAGCACTTAGGCAAAGTAGAGTTCACTAACAAAAGTAAGGATATTTGTTATGAAACGATTTTTAGCAATAATTGCTACTTTGATTTTCGGCTTTTCAACTGTAGCTACAACATCAACAGCTTTTGCTGATGAAGCTACTTTTGATAGTAAATCAGAAACTAACACTAAATCGGTGGATTATACTCACTATAAATTCCCTGATGATGCAACTATTTTGTATCAAAGTGAAGATGGTGTAGTGTACCAGTCTAAGGAAGAAACAACTTCTGAAGAACCGAGTACATATGCAACCTACCAAAATAGTGTAACAATTCCGGCAGGTAAAATCATAACTGGAAACTTTTCGATAACTAATCCACACACGATTATATTTACCACTAAGGGTGTTTTTCGTGTAGAATCTAGTTATTCTTCGGCAAGTGCACAGATGATTTTATCTGATGGCATTAATGTTCTGGCTAATAAAAATGTAAGTGCCTCAGCAGGTGATGTCCACTTTGAATTTAATAGCCATGTCAAAGACTTGGTTGTTATTTACTATGTGCAGAAGACTTCATCAACTGCTGGTATGACCTTACGTTGCACGTTGTCCTAAGGGTCAATAGCAAAGTAATTAACAATTGAACTTTATTTTGTCGGATCCAGATATGTTTATACATATCTGGATTTTTTTGTTGCTCCTTTAAACTTTAAAGGAGTTTAGTTTAATAAATTTTGGTTAATTTGTGATAATTTTTGGGTAAAATTAAAAGTTTAATCCAATTATAATTAGAATATAAATTTTAATTTTTCTTAATTTAAAAATAATAAAAAAGAGAATAAAGTATTTATTGAATTTTAAGCTATTTTATGCTATAAATAACTTATACATAAATGAATTCATATATTTATATGTTTATTAAATCTTTTAGCAGATGCTGCAATGTATCTGCTTTTTTTTGCACAAAAAAATCATAAATTCTCATTTAAGAAAATTTATGATTTATATTATTTAATGATATATATCCAAATACTATATCTATCTCTTCATATAAGGTACATTTTTTAATACAAACTGATATATATTATTTTTGTTCTTTTATTATTTTTAAGTATTTTTTTATAAGATTTTGAATTGGTTTTAACTTAAATTCAAAACAAAATTTTTTTTTATTTTCTTCCGAAACTTGATTATAATATTCTGCATTTTTTTGTGTTATGTACCACATTACTTTCTCTTTTGCTATCTGGTTTACCATCAAACAACAATAATCATAAATGTTTTCAGAAAGAAATTCTAATTCTATTAGTGAAATTTCACTACATAAATCAATAATATCTGATTTTATCATAGTTAAAATATCTCTTTTATATGTTGTGTTTATTATATTTTCAAATTGTTCTATAATATATGCTTCTACTAATTCTTTCAAAGAAAATCTATCCTCTCTTTAATTCTTCATTTTCAAATAATTCAAATTTAGTTGTAAAATCTTTCAAAGTAAGACATTGCTTTTTTAATTCTTTAAGTTTATTTTTTATCTTTTCAAATGTTAATTCACTTATTTTATTACTCTTAAATTGTTTATAGTAACAATTATATTTTGAATTATAATATTTATTTTTTTCTTTGGCATCATTATCTAAATTCTTTTTAGTCTTAACAGGTTTTTCTAAAATACATATTACTTTTGATCCATCTTTCAATAATTTATCAATATACTTATGTAAAGAATATATTGAACATTCTGTATCTAAAGTTTCTTTATCCAAAGAATAAATAATTTTAAAAGTCTTTGTTTTCATTATATCCTCCTAATGTAATGGTAATAATCTATTTAAAATAGGTAATAACTTTTCTTGTGTAACTGGCTTTTCAATATAAGCATCGAAACCCAATTCATTTACAAAATGATACTTGACATTCTTCGTAACAGTATGAATAACAACAGGTGTGTTAAAATCTTTTATTTTTTTTAATATGGATAAACATTTTTGTCCTGTTCCATCCCTATATATGTTGTTTGTAAAGATTATGTCGTATTTTTCATTATTTTTAACCATTTGCACCAATTCATCACTGCTTAAAGCGACAGAAACTTCAAATCCTAAACTTTCTAAAACACTTTTTGTAATAGTATAAGAATATACAAGATAATCTCCAATTAAGGCCTTTTTTCCTTTGTATATTGGTTTATATTCTAACTTATTTAATGGCTTAAATTCATCTGCACTAGTAACTTCATAGTTTATCTCAACAATATCTTTTCTTTTTTCATATTCATTTTTATAAAAGTTAGATTCACTTGTAATAGATGATATTTCCCTATTCTTTTTAGTAATTTCTAAGTCATAGTTTCTTTTTTGCTCTATTATCAAACAAATTAGAACAACTATAATAAAACTTAATGCAAAAACTACATATTCCATCTTTTCACCTCCAATCACGAAAAGTTATACAGATATAGTTATAAAGTAGATTTTTTCTTACTTTTTATATCTGTTACCTCGATTTTAATACTAAAAAATCCATTTTTGTAGAGTTATCAACTACAATTTTATCATTAAATTAGAGATGATGTCTATTTCATTTTTATTTTAAATTTTATTATACTATTATCTGGGGTGAGCTAATGGCAAAGTTGGATAATAGTACAATTATAGGTCGCAACATAAAAGACATAAGAAAAGACCTAGATTTAACACAAGAAGAATTTGCAGAACAATTAAATATTAATGCACAGTTTTTATCACAAGTAGAAACAGGAAAAGCAGGTATAAGCATAGACAATGCAATAAATATCTGTAATACTGCAAAATGTTCTTCCACAAAGTTGTTCAAAGACCTTATTAAGTCCCCTAATATCATTGATAAATATGAACTATTAACAGATAGAGATAAATCTGTTATAAACAAAATGATTACTATTTTATTAAGTACAAAATAAATTTTCTTAAAGCTAACATTATATTGGGGTATATTGTTAGCTTTTTATATTTATAAAATTTTTCTCATCTATTTATTTTTGTTCCTTTTTTTCCTTTTCTCATAAAATTTTTTTAAATGGATAAAATAATTCTAAAACCGTAAGGCTCTGTTACAGTTTACCACAAAATTTGTAATAAAATCAAGAAAAAAAGAAATAGTGAGGGAATATTTTGAAGAAATATAATAATAAGGCGAATATAATTGGTAATCTCTTATTAGAACATAGAAAGAAAAAAGGCTTTTCAAAAGAAGAAGTGTGTAGGCGAGTACAATTATATGGCATTGATATACATAGAGTTGAATTATATAGAATGGAAAAGGGTATTAGTATTGTAAAAGACTTTGAGCTAGTTGCTTTGTGCAATGTGCTGGATATAGATTATAATACAGAAATTAAACCAATAATTGAATAAGAATAAATAAAAGATAGCTTACATGCTATCTTTGTTATTTTAATCAAATTTATAAATTGTAATTTATATAAAACTTTTTTTCAAACCTTTTTTAAATACTAAAATTGCTTTTGCTGTTCCTGTAATCGACATTGTAATTAGTTCATAACCATCTTGTAACATTTCATTTGATTTTTCTTCTACTTTTTGTGCCATATCATCTGCTTTTGGCGAATACTCTATAACAACTGTTTTATACATCTTCACACCTCCAAATCTTATTAAAAATTTATTCTTTTTCATTTTTCTCTTTTGCTGCATAAATAATGGATAATATTATTCCTACTAAATTTGCACCTACTGATAATCCTAATAGTAATCCTTTAGTAAATTCTCCAAACGAACTTGTTTCATTACCAGTAAAAAATATATATGATAAATATAATACATTTCCTATTATTATTAAGAAAATTCCTGTTTTTAGTTTGTTCATTTTAAATTTTCCCCCTCTATTTTATATTGTCTTAAAAATTAATTTCAATTAACAGTTTTTGCTAATATAACAGTTCATGCATTATTTTATTTCCTATTAAAGTCATATTAACATCTTTTTGTGGAGATATATTTGATAAAA
>CALXFF010000009.1 GCA_944387525.1 uncultured Clostridia bacterium
TTTTACTGCTAAATCCATATCTCCATCTTCTAAGAAGATAAATGCATCATTTCCACCAAGTTCTAGCATTACATGTGTTAAGTTTTTAGATGCTGTTCCCATTGTTTGGATTCCAGCTGCTGTTCCACCTGTTAATGATACTAAATGAACTCCTGGATGTCTTGCTAATGCTTGTCCTGCTGTTGGTCCATCTCCTGTTAATATTTGAATACATCCTGCTGGTACTCCTGCTTCAATCATTAATTTTACATATTCAATTAATGTTAATGGGTTATAGTTTGATGGTTTTACTATTATGCTATTTCCCATCATTAATGCTGGTGGTACTTTTTGGCAGAATAAGTCACTTGGGAAGTTGAATGGGATTATTGCTGCAATTACTCCTATTGGGTATCTTTTTGTTATTTGCATTGTTTTTTCTTGTCCTGCTTCACTACCTGCTGGTATACTTTCTCCATAGAAGTGTTTTGCTTTTTCAACAAATCCTCTTACACCAATTCTAACATTTGCAATTTCTCCTCTTGCTTCTTTGATTGGTTTTCCTGTTTCATTTGATAATAATGTTGCTAATCTTTCTTTATTTTCCTCTACTAAATCAACAAATTTATATAAAATATCTGCTCTATCATAGATTGATACTTTTTCCCATTTCTTTTGTTCTTCCACAGCTACTTTTACTGCTGTATCTACATCTTCATCTGTAACATTTGGAACTGTATCAATTAATTCTTGAGTTGCTGGATTAACAACTTCTATTGTAGCTCCATTAGATGCTTCTTTCCATTCATATCCTATTAAATTTTTCACAGTTGCTCCCTCCTTTTTTCCTTGGTCTGGTATTTTACATACCATTACTTCTTCTTGACCATTTTTTGTGTGATATATCTCTGTTTTACATTCATATTTATTGTTTTCTTGAGTTTGTGGTTTTTCCCCTTCTCTTCATTTACCGAATGCTGTAAATGAAAGCATTAAACCTCCTGTTGTATTTGAGCCATGGTCATATACACCATATTCACCAAATGTGAATACTGCAATAAATGGAACTCCTTTTGCTTCTTTTTTCAATTGTTTTGCAACTTCATCAATTCTATCTCCAATTCCTAATCTTCTTCCGCCACAGTGAACTAATAGATATGCTCCTGCGTCTGTTGGTAGTTCTTTATTTACTTCTTTCATTGTTTTTCCTGTTGAATTGATAAGTTCATCAACAGTTGCTTCCATTTGGATTATTGCTGTATTTTCTGCAAGGTTTGCTCCTATATTCATTGATTTGTCTTTGTTTCCATACATTGGGTGTCTTATTGCAACTAAATCTCCTAATCTATCTTTAACTCCTAATGGTTTTGTTATTGTTGTTACTAATAAATTATTTGCGTCTAGGTCTTTTAATTTTGCTCCTGTCCATTCTGCATATTTTTTAATTGCTGGTACTCCATCAATTTCTACTAATGTTCTTTTATCTTTAACTTTTGTGATTACTCCTGAATTTGTTGTTTCATTGTATTCTCCTGTAAATACATTTGCCATTGGTTTATCTGTGTAGAAAAATGCTACTGCAACTCCATCATTGAATACTGAATCATTTGTATAAATACTCCATTTTCCTTCAACAGTATTATCTGCTGCACTTCCACCAAAGATTGGAACTCTACCTATTACATCTTCAATTCCTTTTACATAGTCTTCTTCTTCTCCTGGTGATGCAACCATATAAAAATATGCTGGTGGTACGTCTTTACCTGCTTTTTTCATAGCTTCTTCAGCAACTTTTCTTCCTGTTTCTCTTGCTGTTTTTTGTTTTGCTGAACCTGCTACTCCAACTTCTAATTCTGGATCTCCTAGAGCTAAAATTCCTGTGAATCCTTTTTCTCCTGAAATAAATCCGTCTGGTGTTATTATTCCAGCACTAGATGTGCATCCTATGATTGGTGCTGTTCCTAATTCTGATTTTGCACCTTCTAAAACTTTTTTTACATCGCTGTCTACTGATGTGTATAAAAATGCTACTTTTGTTTGAACTAAATCTACTACTGCTTTTTCTGCAGTTTCCTTTCCTTGTGTATAGCTGTCTTCATTTGTACTCCATGCAACATTTGATTTTAACATTCTACGTTCCTCCTTCGTAATTTTATTCTACCCAAATTATAACATAATAACCTTTTTTTACAATTAAAATAACAGAAACGTAATATAAATGTAATATTATTGTAACTTTATTAAATTTCATTCTTTTATTCTATCCTTCTAACACAAAAAATAGCAAAAATACTTGCTATTTTTTGTGTTTAAAATGTAACATTATTTCCAAAATGTTCTTTTAATTTATCTTTTGAATCCTGTGATAAGTTTATATTACCCGTTAAATTTATTTTTGTATTTGAATTTAATTCTAATAATGCTGTTGCATCTATTATTGAATTATTCCTTAAATCTATTGTCAAATTCGTGTTATTTCTTAATACTTTTAAATTTTCCAAGTCTTCACTCCATAATGTATTATTTCTTAAATCCACATTTGTTAAATTTGTTAATTTAGAAAAATCTATCATTCTTCCATGTAAATTAGTATTATATAAATTTAAAATTTCTAAACTTGTTATATCTGATATTGTACTTAAATCTTTTATATTACTATCACTACTTAATGATAAATCTTTTAATTTTTCAAATCTTGATAAATCTGGTATTTCTGTTAACGCACTACTATTTGTTAATCTTAACTTTGTTATTTTATTAATATCACAATTTACTATTGTTTTTAAACTCTGTGTTGATACAGTTAATAAATCTAAATTTGAAATAATATCTTCTATTTCTACTAAATTTACATTATTATTTCCTTGTAAATATAATAATTTTAAATTACCCAAATTATTTATTGCCTTTATATTCGTTACCTGGTTATTACCTATATTCAAGTTTTCTAGATTTTTCATACTTTTCAATATTTCTTGCGATTTTTCATCTTCTAAGGTTAATTTATTAGCATTTAAATTTAAACTAGTTAACTGTGTTAATCCTTCTAAGGCTTCTAATGTTGTTAAATTTTGACCGCTTAAGTCTAATGCTTTATAATTTGTAAATAATCCCAATTTGTCTGTATCAATATTAATTGTACCACCTCTATCCAATATTTCTGCTATTTTATTTAATGCTTCTAATCTTTCTCCTGTATAATTACTTTTATTTCCATCAATTGCTGTATTTCCTTTTAAGTTTAATATTGTCAATGATGTATTCATACTTAATGGTGTTATATCAGATATTTGATTGTTTTGTAAATTTAAATTAGTTAAATCTTTTAAATTCTCTAATCCTTTTATTTCTTTTATTTTATTATTACTTAAATTTAAAACTTTTAATTTTCTAAAATGTTTTAGTTTTGTAATATCTTCTATCTGATTATTACTTAAATCTAATCGAATTATGGAATCGCTTAATAATTCAATTTCATTAATATTATTTATACCGACATTGTTTAATATTAGCTCTTCTAAACTATTACAAAATTTTAGAGCTTCTAATATGTTTTCATAATCATCTCCCATGCTTCTAGAAAATGTTAATAAATTATTTAATTCAGATAACGCACTATAATCTTTATCTGGTCCACTTATTATTGTTAAACTTTTTAGTTTAGTACAATTTTCTACTCCGTCCATTGATGTTATTGGTGGGATATTATTCGACCAATCTCCTAGTGTTAAGTTTTCTAAATTAGGAAAGAATACTAAATCTTCTAAGCTATCTACCGCTGTATCTGTTATTGTCAAACTTGTTTGGTTTTTCATCCACTCAAATTTCATTTCTTCTTCTGTCGCTCCTGATATTTTTGATACATATTCACTAAAGGCTTTACTTGCAAACCTTATTTTTGTTTCATCTTTTAATATTTTTTCTTCTAGTTCATCTCCGTATTCTCTTCCATTTTTTGCTATATATTTTACATTTAAATCGTCATCTATTAAAAATACATCTCTTAAACTTGCTACATTTCCTTTTCCTAATCCCTGCATTCCTTCTACTACATCTTCTTTTAATGCATAATACATATAGTAGTTTCCATCTTCTGCTTGCTGTACTGTCCTTTTTACTTTTCCTTCTGCTAGCATTGTCTCTGGTGTTACTTCTTCTTCATCTATTGCTTTTTCTATTTCTTCTAACTGTAAATTTTCTTTTACTGTTGCTACTATTGTCTCTATTTTTGCATCACTTGCTCTTGTTAATATTCCATTCTCTCCTGTTAATGTTGCAATACTTACTCCTGCCAAAATTAAAAGAACAATGATAGTGATAACAAGGGCAATTAATGTTATTCCTTCATTTGATTTTTTCCAGTTGGTAAAATTTCTTCTTTTTGCATTAATATTTTTTCTTTTATCATCTTTCATTTTATTTTTCTTTTCCTCTCTTTCTTTTATTTTGGTATTTAATTTCATCATAATTATTTCCATTTTTCCAAATTATATTCTTCACGCAAAAAAGACTTAGTTGTTATGTTTATATTGTATACAAACATAACAACTAAGTCAACAATTTGAATATTTCATTTCTATTACATTTTTGTTACATTGTTTCTGATATTTTTCAAAGACTGTCGCTAAATCCATGGTAGAGGAGAATAAAAGAACGTCCCCTAATCCCTCTTAATCGCCAAAATTAATTCCTATATCTCTTGCAGTTTTCATCAAATCATCATCCATTTGAACTCTTCTTAAATTACTTTCTTCAGTATTACCTGAAACTGCTCCAATTTTTGTATTTTTTCCTACAACTTCTTCTAATGATACGCTATCTAGTTTTCCATTTTTAATTACTGCTAATGTTCCAAATTTTCCTTCTAAAGCTAATTCCATTGCTTTTGTTCCATATTTAGTTGATAGGACTCTATCAAAAGCTGTTGGTGTTCCACCTCTTTGCATATAACCTAAAGTTGTATTTCTTGCTTCTAATCCTGTTAATTCTTGCAATTGCTGTGCTATTTTTTGTCCAATTCCACCTAGTTTTGTATTGTCAACTCCTGCACCATTATCTCTTGTTCCCATAATAGTTATTTCTCCATCTTTTGGTTTTGCACCTTCTGCTACAACAACTACACTAAAGTTTTTACCTCTTTTTCTTCTATTTTCAATTTTACTTACAACACTATTTATATCATATGGAATTTCTGGAATTAGTGCAACATCTGCTCCTCCTGCAATTGCTGCTTCTAGTGCTATCCAACCAGCATATCTTCCCATAACTTCAAGTACCATTATTCTATGATGTGTTGCTCCTGTTGTGTGTAATCTGTCTAACGCTTCCATAGCAACTGATACAGCTGTATTATATCCAAATGTAATTTCTGTACATGCAACATCATTATCTATTGTTTTTGGCACTCCAATTACATTAACACCTTTCGTTGAAAAATCTCTTGCTGATTTTTGTGTACCATCTCCTCCAAGTGTAAATATACAATCAAATCCGAAATCTTTAATATTTTGTATTGCTTGGTCAGATAAATCTTTATATTCAACACTTCCATCTTCATTTACTACTTTGTAATTAAATAGGTTTGAATTTGTTGAAGAACCTATTATTGAACCTCCTTTTGGTAATATTCCTAATGCTTCACCATTTGCCGCTGTTGATAATAGCTCAAAATCCTTTTTTAATAATCCATTATATCCATCTATTATTCCATAACATTCTACTCCATGATTTTCAGCTGTTTTTACAATCGCTCTTATTACAGCATTAAAACCTGAAACATCTCCTCCATTTGCAAGAATCCCTACTTTCTTTAACATCTTAAATCCTTCCTTTCTTTTCATCACTCACCTTCTTATTATATCAATAAAAAATATTTTTACAACACTTTCCAAAAAATTTTTTGCTTTTTTGGGACATGCTAAAATGATGATTTTTTGTTTTTTGGGGACATGCTTGATTTTATATAAATAAAAATTAAAATGATATGGTCTGTCCCTATAACTTATTTTTTGCTCGATTTAGCATGTCCCTAAAGTGCAATGATTTGGCACGTCCCTAACAATGTCATTAAGTGTCAATACATTTTTCGACAAAAATATGACATAATTTTTATAGTTTTACTAAGAGGTGATAGTTATGATAAAAGAAAAAAGATTAGCAAAAAAATATACTCAAGAAAAGATGGCCTCTATTCTTGGTATTAGTTTAAGACAATATGTTAGAATAGATAATGAAGAAGATTTGCCTAGAAGAGATGTGCTAAAATCATTAATTAGAGAATTAGAATTAACAGATGAAGAACTTGGTAAATATGTACGTGAAATGACAGAAAAAATCGCATAATTTCTGTCATTTTCTTATTTTTTGTTACACTATATCTATATCTCTCACAAACATCTAATAACTTTATTTAGTTGAAATATGTATGTTTTCAATTTCACAATTCATCTCTCTTGAAATAATATTTTGAACTTGTGCCACTTCTTCTTGAGTTAATTCATCACTTTTCAAAATAACACTTATACTATCTCCATTTACAAAAATTATACTATTTTCAAAACCTTTTGTTTGAATCAAATTTTCACAAATCATAATACTATTTTTAGTATCATTTATTTTTTTAATTTCATCAGTTGCTGATTGTTTTTGTGTTTCTAAGCTGTTTGTACTATTTAATATATTTTCGTAACTTTCTAGCATTTGAGAATACATAGTATCTCTTTCTAATTTTGACTTTGTAAAATAGTCATCATCTGTACTTGTTTGTGCATTCGTCTGTGTAGTTTCCCTATTGTCATTAGAATTATCACTTGTTGTATTTGTAGTATTTTCATTATTTATAGTATTTGAACTTTCTGTATTACTAGAAGTGGTATCATTGCCTGAAGATTCATTAACAGTATTCGTATTAGATAAAACATCATTACTGCTTACTAATGTTGCATCGCCAATATTTGCAGTATTTGAGTCATCTCTTGCTTCCATTTGCATGCTTGCTTGTACTGATTGTTCTGCTGTATTTGTTGTATAATTTAAATAGGCAACTGCCATTAACATTAATGCAATTACATAAATAACAATTTGATTTTTCTTTAATAATTTCATAATTTCCTCCTTTTGTGGTCACTTTGGGGACAGGTTCGAAGTGACCATTTTTCATATAGTAGAGATCTTATGGTTGGAAAAGAATTAAATTTTGGCAAGGAAAATTTTATTTAAAAGGCAAGGGCGCATACTTTTGTATGTAACCGCGTTTTAAATGGAATTTGACGTAGCCAAAATTGTAATTATTTTTCAACCCCCACTAGTTCATCTCAAAAACCTGAATCTTATGTGTCGCTAGCCCTGTTACAGCTTCAACTGCTTGAATAATGTTAGTCTTAACATTAGCTTGACTTGCTCCTTTTGCAGTTATTATCGCTCCTTCAATTTTTGGTTGCACTATTTTTTGTGTTATTGGTGTTTTTTCTCCATTTTCCTCTTGATATATTATATCTTTCTGTGTGTCCGTTTCTTGAATTGTTCTTGATCCGCCTTCTGTATCTGTTTCTTGTGTATTGCTGCTTCTTGAAGTTTCATTGTACATTGCTACCACTTCACTTGATTCAGAATAATTCAAGAGAACTTTCACTTCTCCAACTCCTTGTATCTGTGATAAAATTTCTTCTAATCTTGTTTCTAAATTACTTTCGCTTGTTCCTTGAATTTGATTTTGATTTACTGTTTGATTATTGGTTGTGGCTAATTGTTTAGACGTATCATTATTTGATTGTTCTTTATTGGTTGTCTTATCTCCATTCCATATTATATTTATAATTACGACCGTAATAATCACCAGAACTATTAAAAAAACCAGATTTTCTATCTTCTTTTTATTATTGTTTTCTCCTTCATTTTCGTGTTTGCCTATTAACTTATTTAATTTATCTTTAAGCATTTCTCGTTCACCTCATATTCTTCAATTAAAAACTTTTTTATATTTTGAATGTCTGCTTTTGATACATCGCCGATATTTTCATTATCGACATTTTTGGTATCGTTTGTTGTGCTACTATTTGAATTTTCGTTATTAATACTTGTGTCTATTTTTTTGATTTTTTGTATTTCAGTGACTATTTTATTTTCTATATTTCCTTCTTGATTTTCACTATCTTGAGTTTGTTGTTCACTATTTTCTGATTTTTTGACTTTAATTTTAATCTCTTCTATCCCTGATTCGTTTTCTTCATCTGAGATAGTAGCTTTTACTTTGCAACTTTCTACTTTAAATCCTTGTTCTTCTAATTTTTGAGTTATATCTTTTTCTAATTCTTCAATATATAACTCTTCAATTCTTTTATTCATTGAGGTTTGGTCAACTTCTTCTGTTGTTAATTGTGATGAGGTTTCCTGTTCCATTGCATATTTTTCTATGTCTAAATCATCTATATTAAATATATCTTTATTACTTATAAATGGTGACACTATATTAAATAATATATAAATCCCCATTACCATCCTTATATATTTTTTATTTTTATTGTTTGGTAGCAACATTTCTAAAATTGATACTATAACTATTGCTAATCCCAAACTTTTTGCCCAAGAACTAATAAACTCAATCATTTTTCTCCTACATTACTACATATTTAGGTTTTAAGCTTTTACCTATAAACTTTTATTTATCTGTACATCATGCCACTATTAGAAATCTTAAGAACTAAAGCTGTCCCAATAATCAACATGAAAGAAATCGAACATAAAATAGCTAAAAGTATTTTAAAAATATCTCCAATTTGTTCTAATAGCCCTGTTATCTTCGAATCTGCAATAGGTTCTGTAATTGTTGCCAGAAACTTATATGTTATACAGAGTATTGCCAATTTAAAAATAGGTGCAATACACATACCAATTACAATAATTACTCCAACTAAACCAATTGCATTCTTAAGGATAATTCCTCCACCCAAAACGGTATCAACTGCATCACCTAATATTTTTCCAACAACAGGTACAGCTGAACTTACTATTGCTTTTGTGGTTTTGGCTGTAATTCCATCTACACTGCTTGACATTGTTCCTTCTAATGAAACCACCCCAACAAATATTGTTAGAATAATTCCTAAAAACCAAACAATTCCTGATTTTAAGAATTTTGATAATTTACTTATTTGTATTTTGTCAGTTAATTTTGATAAAATAACTAAACTTGTAAAAATTAGCACAAGTGGCAATATTATTGTTTGTATGATATTACCAATAAAATTAATCATAAACAGTATAATTGGTTCTATTATTCCACTTGTAGCAATACTTCCAGTATACATCATGAGAGTAATTAAAAGTGGAACTAGCATATTCATAAACGCTACTAAATCTGTCGTTGTTTGTTTTACCATTGTTATTATTTCTGAAAAATTTGACATTACAATTGTCACAATTAATATGTATTGGACATAATATATAAGTTTTGCAATACCATCATTTTCAAGGTTTTCACTTATTGATTTTAACAAACTATGTATTACTATAATAACTAAAATACTAACTATTGCTTTTATGCTGTCAAATATTTCTATTCCTAATAAGTTGAGTACGGCTTTTAATATACTGTTGTTATCAATATTTCCTTGTATTGCTTGGTTTAATATTTCATCTATATCAATATTTTCAAAAAACTCTCCTGATGTGTATTCTTTTGAGTTATTTATAAAATCTTGTATCCCAAATTCTTCTTGCTGTTCTTGTATTGCCTCCTGTGTACTATTTGAATTGCTTGTGTTTGATGTTTCGGTTGCAATTACTAAAGTTTCAGGAATTACAATACATATTAATGTTAAAAAAATTAATTTTATTATAAATCTTTTCATTTGTAACTCCTCATGTCGCGTTGGGGACGTTTCTCATGCGACATTTATTATAATTAACTAAAAAATAATTTTTAAATGTTCTATGTCGCATGAGAAACGTCCCCAACGCGACACTTATGTAGGTAGTATTTTTAATATTATTTCTAACAGGCTTGATATTATTGGTATTGACATTGCAATTATTATGATTTTGCTTCCTATTTCGATTTTACTTGCTATTGCACCTTCTCCTGCGTCTTTGCATACACTAACTGCAAATTCTGCTAAAAATGCTATTCCTGTAATTTTTAATAATATTGCTAAAAATGTACTATTTATTGATGCTTTTGATGCTAAAGATTGTAATAGTGATATAACTTGCGTTAGTTGGTCCATTACCAATAACAATATTAAAACTCCTGCAAGTAAACTTATATATATTGCAAATTCAGGTTTATATTGTTTTAATAAAATTATTATGATAAGGGCAACTAAACCAATTCCTATTATTTTAATAATCATTTTACTCTCCCTAAAAAAGCAATGAACTTTTCTATATTTCAAGGTCTGTCCCTAATACGCAAAAATTGTTCAATTTGACATGTCCCTAAAGGTTGAAAATTGTTCTTACTGTGTCAAATAATCCACTTATTTCTTTTATAACCATTGTTAATACAATTACTAAACCTGCAAGTGTTGTCATCATAGCTTGGTCTTCTCTTCCAGCTCTTACTAATACTTGATGTAAAACTGCTACAAGTATTCCTATTGCAGCTATTTTAAATAATAAATTAATATCCATCTTTAACATTCCTTTTTATTTATCTTTATTTTTCAAACAATTGTTATTAATTTATTTATAACTCCAGAGCTTTGTTGCATTAAGCTAAAATTATTACAATTGCTAACCCTATGGTTGTCCCTAATTTTGAGTATAGTTTTTCATTTTTTCTTTTTTCTTCTTCGGCGTCTTTAATTTGTGTATTTAAAAAATTTTGTGTTATTTCTATTTGACTTATTTGTCCTTCACTATCTGTTTGTCCTAGCAGTTTTGATAATGTTTTCAAAACCTGTTTGTCCTCTTTTGAAAAATTACAGTTGCTTTCATCTATTGATTCTTCCCATGCTTGACTTGCGTTTTTTTCTTTCATTTTTTCTTTTGATTTTTTAAAGATATTTGATATATTGTAACTTGAATTTTTTGATATTTCTTCGAATATTTCTGGTATTGGTTCATATGTAAATTTTATTTTTGATTCAAAAATATTTAGTGCATTTTTCATTTCTTTTAATTCATTTAATCTATATACATATTTTTTTGACAGAAATCTGCCTATTAAAGTACATGCAACTAATAATAAAAAGAGCATAAAATATTTTATAACTAACACCATGTCTAGTTTTTCCTTTCCTAATTATCATCTTGTCCAATTCAACTTTTACAATATTTTATGCATATACTTAATTAAATAGAACTAAAAAATAAATTATATAAAAATAATTTTTTCAATTTGTTTATTTTCCAATAAACTATTTATGTATTTATTTTGTTTTATATCATTCATATCTTTTCCATGCATTGTAAAAATGCCTTTTACTCCTGAAATAATCGCTTCTCCGAATGGCATCAATATCTTCTTTAGAGCCAATTTCATCACAAGCAATTACTTCTGGTGCCATTGAGCGAATTAACATTTTTATTCCTTTTGATTTTGATATATTTTCAATTACATCTGTTCTTATTCCTATGTCATTTTGTGGCACACCTTTATACATTGCTGCAAGCTCTCCTCTTTCATCCACCACTCCACAGGTTTTTCCGTTGAAATTCATTTCTTCTATTCCATTGCTAATTCTCCTTATCACATCTCTTAATACAGTTGTTTTTCCTTTACCTGGTGGAGAAACAATTAGTGTATTGTAAATGGTGTTTTCTTCTTTATTAATAATTTCCTCTAAAAATTTATTTCCACAACCTAAAATTTGTCTTGCTATTCTAAAATTAAAACTTGTTATATATTTTAAATTTATAATTTTCTCATCTTCTACTACTGCTGTGCCTGTTAAACCAATCCTATGCCCACCTTTGATGGTTAGATATCCATTACAAATTTGATTTTTGTATGCATATATTGAATTTTCGCATAACTTTTCTAATGTTTGCATTATTTCTGTTTGAGAGATTTTATAATCTATTAGAATATCTGCTTGTCTTAGTTTTAAAATTATTGGTCTATTAACTCTAATTCTTATTTCTTGCAATTGTGGTTGAATAGCTTGGTTTTGAAGTGATACATTTTTTAGTAATGTATATAATTGATTAGGAAAATATCTTATTATTTCATCTATATCTTGCACTTTTACCCCTTCCTTTTATAATTTTTGGACAAATAAAAAGAAGCATACTTATTGTATTATATGCTTCATTTTCATTTTAAGACCATTTTCAATAAATTTTTTAAAACTAATTACAATTCTTATTTATATAGCTAGAATATTATATTAAATAATTTTACAGTACCGCGTAGCGACCAAACGAGCGCAAGCGAGTGCGATTGGAGCAACCTTCTATTTATTTATAATCAAAGGTTGCGACAACAAGGTACAAAAAATATTTAATATAATATTCTAGCAAACAATAACTGTAGATTGTAATTATTGTCTATTTATAACAACTCTATATATCAATCCTGTATTAGAATCTAGTTCAAACTCTACCCTATATAAAGTCTCTGTTTCAATCATATCCTTAATTAAAGTAATGTTTTGTTCTGAAACCTCATACTCTTCGCCATCAAAATGAATTTCTGTAATTTGAGGATTATTATTTCTTTTATTTTCATTTTCTTCAGGTTCATCACCTTCTGAACTGCTATCTTCATAACCATTATTTAAAGCTATAGTTGATAATAAGCCTCTTACAGTAACCCCTCTTTGACTTGTTCCCTCATACAAGTAGAATTTTTCATTAAATTCTGTTGCTTCAACTTCTGAAAGTTGGTTGTTTGACTGTATGCCTAAAACATCTGATAATATTTGTGTTGGTAATACAAAGTACAATGGGTTCTGTTCTGCTGTTGCTCCTAATTGTTCCATTTGATTTTGGTTTACAGCAATTAATCTGTCTTGAATTGCATTTAATAAACCTGAAACATATTCTTCATCTTGGTCATTAAGTATTACTGCATTTTGTGCTGAAAAATCTTCAATGTCTACTGCTTCTGTAAATTGCACAGAATTATTTATTGTATATTTATAATTTAAATCTTCATTTTGATTTTTTCCTTGTACTGATATTTCATAACTTTCATTTATATTATTTGAATTTAAGCCATTAAATCTAGCTACTAATCCTACATTTAAATTTTTATCTGTATTATTTAATAAGTTAATTGTTGCATTATATGTTTCTTGTCCTTCACTTTCTGTTCTTTCTAAAGAAAGTTCTAAAGACTCTTGTTTTATTTCTAGTCCACTTACTTTGTCATTATTTTTGTATACAGTAATTTCTATTTCCCCAACTTCTGCATTATTTAAATCTTCAATTAAATTATCAATATCTGTTGTTCTTATTTTAGAAGAACTTTGTTGTAAACCTAATAATGCATTTAACTGGTCTATTGTGTTTTCATCATCTTTTAATGTTTCTAAAATTTGTGTCAATACATTTTTTAATTCATCACCTGTTAATGATAATCTATATCCGACTTTATTTTCTTCACTTATTTTAGAAAACTTACCATTTTCTATCTGATTTATTATATTATCAAAATATGTTGTTTTTAGATTTTGAATTTGGTCATAAGGAATTTGCAAATTTTGCAAACTTGCAACTGTATCAACAAAACTCAAGTCTACATTGTCTGCACCTTGAAGTTCTTGCCCGTCTTTAATTGCAATATATTTTGTTCCTATATATTCTGATTGTATTCCTTGCATGTCGTTTGATTTTCTATAATAAAACGGAAAATTAGTATCATTTGAATAGTTTAATGTAATGTTTTGTTCATTTTTTGCATTTGGTTTGTTCATTTTTCCAGAAAAAGTTATATTGAAGTTATCAAGTATATCATCATTTTGACCTAAATCTGGAAGTGATATATCAAAATCTATATTCCCATTATCTTCATATGGAGTATTTTGTTTTTTATCTAAATATTGTTTTAATCCTTCACCTATGAATCCATTTTCTTGCTGCACTATTTGTGCAGTATATTTAAAAAATAGTTCTTTGTTACTTTTAAATAAATCTGTAAAGAAATATAAGCAACTAAATGTAATTCCTAATGCTAATATGATAATTACAATTATTATTGCAATTTTCAATCCTTTATTTTTACTTGTACTTTGTTTTTTCTCTTTGTTTTTCTTTTGATTCATAATACCCTCCAACACAGAATTTTATTCTTCCCAGTTATGATATATATTAGAAACATCATCTAAGTCTTCTAGTCTTTCTATTAATCTTTCCATTTTTTCTGCACCTTTTTCGTCAAGGCTAACTGTTGTTGTTGGAACCATTTGTACTTGTGCTTCTAAAAATTCAAGACCTGCTTCTTCAAGTTTTTCACGTACTGCTGAGAAATCTGCTGGGTCTGTTGTAATTTCATATATTTCTTCTGATGCAACAAAATCTTCTGCTCCTGCGTCTAATGCAAGCATCATTAATTCGTCTTCATCCATATCAGTAGAAGCTTTTTCTATTACTATTACTCCTTTTTTATTGAACATATATGATACGCATCCTGTTGTTCCTAAGTTTCCTCCTGATTTGTCAAATGCATGTCTTACGTCTGCTGCTGTTCTATTTTTGTTGTCTGTTGCAGCTTCTACAATTACTGCTACTCCATTTGGTCCATATCCTTCATATGTAATTTCTTCGTAGTTTTCATTGCTTGTTGATGCTTTTCTTATTGCATTATTTATTGTGTCGTTTGGCATGTTTGCTGCTTTACATTTTGCTATTACATTTTTTAATTTTGAGTTTCCTGCTGGGTCTGGTCCACCTTCTTTTACTGCTATTAATAATTCTCTTCCTAGTTTTGTGAATATTTTTCCTCTTGCTGCGTCTGCTTTTCCTTTTTTGGCTTGTATGTTATGCCATTTTGAATGTCCTGACATTTTTTATTCCTCCCTTTGTTTTTGTTTTTATTTATATTGTTTTTAGCAAATTTAGTAATTTGTTAATTCTAAAATATTTTATCATACTTTTTTTAGTTTGTGTAGTATTTTTTATAAATTGTAGGATAAAGTCAATTTTTTTCCGACAATTAGTTTAATTTCTTTATAGATTATATCATTTATTATAAACTTTTATTTTGTAGTAATTAAAAGAAACCTAAATTTTTATTAGATTTCTTTGATAACTTGTTATTTGTCTGATTATAAACTTATTTTAACAGGTGTATAATCAACTATATCACAATAAATAAATTAATAGAAGAACACATAAAAATGAATACATTCAATTTTATGTGTTTTTAATTGATAGCCATCAAATTAGCTCATCTTCGTCTGAAATCTGGTTTGCGATTTCTTTCAATTCTTTCTATTTCTGCTATTCTTATTCTCAAATTACTTTCCAATTCTGCTGCTTCTTTTTTGATTTCTTCATGAGAATATACTACTCCTTTTGATTTCTTTTTTGCTTTTTTTGGCATATCAATCCGCATGATTTATTCTCCTTTCAAATTTTGATAAGGCTTTTATGTTACACGTTCCTTCTGGAATTGTTTAAATAATATCATATAACTTATATACTATCAAGACATTTCTTTATAAAAACTTCCATATTAGTCTTATTGCTTTTCTCAAACATTTTCATTAAATTTTCTACTTGTTGCTTGTCAGATTCTCCTTTGTTTGTTGGAAATAATCCTCTATATACTCTGCCTTTTTCTTTGTTGTTTGGTAATTTGTTTATTAGTTTCAAATCTAGTAATACTTCATCTAAATTACTATTATTCCATATTGGAATTATGTAGGAATTGAGCCAGTGCTTTTTAAACATTTCCTTTGATATATATTTTTGTTTTCTATCTTCACTGGTATCATCCAAGTCCATTATCGGCATTACTGAAAAATTTTTTAATATTCCTTTTTCTTCTTCTACTATATATCTTTGACTAAATACCCTTTTATTCTTAAATATATTATTTCCCAATACTGTCATTAAACTATCTATTTGTATGCTCGTTTTTCCATTGCTTTCTGCATATATTTCCATAGGCAAATGCAAATTACTTTTTATATGCTCCGCTAAAAGGAGTTCACTTTTCCCATGCGCTATTACTATTCCCTTGCAATAATTAGGTTTCATCGCCATTGGCATTTCCCTCTGTTTCATTTTTTGAATCTTCAAGAGCATATTTGATTTCCTCAAAATCAATATAATCAGTTGTTGGAATTCCTCCAAAAACACCTTTAAAATACAAATCACGAGCATTATTATTTTTTTGTATTTTAATTCCATAATCTTTTATAGAATTTATAGTTTTATTTCCATTATAATCTGTAGATAATATATAAATATATTCTTTTGGCAATATTTCTAATAGTAGTGTATTATGAGTTGTTATAATTAATTGTCCTGTAATCTCATCTTTTATTGACATTATAATATTTTTCATTAATACATCATGTATTCCATTATCTATTTCATCTATGATTACGGTTTCTCCTAATAGTGACCCTATTAATGTATCAAATTGGTTTAATATTCTTCTTGTTCCTTCAGATTCCATTTTAGAAGGAATTGCCTTTATCTCTCCTCCTATCATCTTATTAAAGTATAATTCATAATAAATTTTATCTTCTTTTTCTGTTATACTATACTTAACTTCTTTTATATCTGCATAGGCTTGGGTGAAAAATATATTTAAAACATTTTCGTACTTATTTAATTCATTCAATTGATTTTTTTCTATATAACCTTTTTGTATATTATCTAGCCTTTTAGCTTTTTTTAAGCTAGCAGACATTATTTTTGATATTCCTTTATCAACATGTACAGTCATTCCCCATATCTTATCTATTACCTCAATAATATTTTTAGATATATTATTATATATATACTCTTTGTTTTTTTCTACCATTTCAAATGAAAGTAATGATAGAAAAGAATATTTTCCCCAATACTTATCTATCTCATCTATTAGTTCTTCATTATATTTATTATTCATAAATATATTTTTATTTAATGTTTTTATAATTTTCCCATCTTCTTTTTTTAATTCAAATAGATACGCTCTTTGTTTTCCTGCCATATAATATAGTTTTTCTTCTATAATTTCATTATTAAATTTTATATAATAAAAACCATTTTTATTATTAATTTTAAAGCCATATTCGATTTCAGTCTCTTCTTTTTCATCTAACATTCTATATTCTTTTAAATCTAAAGATAATTGAAAGATTTGTCTTATTTCTGTAGGCATCTTATCCGCCATTTCTTCTTGCATTTTAAAAAACTCTTTCGGTAGTTTATTCATAGCAATATCTATTGCCCTTGCCATTGCTGATTGTTGTAGAAATTTAAATAGTTCTACAATATTAGTTTTTCCACTTCCATTTTCACCATATATAGATATAAATTGGTTCGTTTTTGTTTTAGTTTTATTTAAATTGAATTCTATGTCTTTTAAAGATTTAAAATTTTTAGCTTTTACGTAAGTAAACATTATTATCATCCTCCTGTAATATTGTATCACTTTTAAACTTTTCTATTCAATTTTACATCATTTTTCGGTACAAGTCAATTGTTTTTTATACATTTTGTATCGTTTTTGCAAAACTTTATTTTATTATATGTGTTAAAATGAAAAATAGTTCAATTCTAAAGATTATTTCACTTTAAATTGAACTATTAACTATTTTGCAAATAAATTTCTATTTTCTTTCTACAAATTGTTCTACTCTCATATGAAGATGGTACTTATCTCTTAATTCTGCTATTTCTTTCATCATAGGAGATTTGTGATGTTCGTCCAAAGCTTCCTCGCTTTCCCATCTATCTATTAAAAGAACAGTTTCTGGGTCATCCATTGGGAAGAAATAATTATATCTTAAATTACCTTTTTCGTTACGTACTCTATCAACTACTCCTGATGATACCATTTCTTCTGCAAATTTTCTTGCACTTCCATTTTCTCCAGTATAATAAATATTAATTGTTAAACTCATAATTAACACTCTCCTTATATTTTAATTAACTCTTTCAATAGTAACTTCAAAATTACCATTCATATTTCCAAGAATTTCTGTTCCAGATTCTATTGTTCCTAGTTTGTATAAAGAATTAGAATATCTAAAATTCCTGTAAAATACTGATATGTTTCCCCAAGGTGCATAGTAAGAAAAATCTCCTACATTTTCCATTTGCACTTCTTCTCCTTCATTTTGTAAATTTTGAAATTCATTTATCTTCTCCTTAAAATCCTATTTCAGATAACCATTCATTTACTTCACTTTGCGAACTTTCTACATTATCATCTCTTATTGATAGTCCTTCTGTTACAGTTGCATTTGGTTCTTCATCTTCTATATCACTTGGTGTACCAGAAAGTCCTGATCCTCCAGAAGTTACAAATGGTGCTATTGTTTTTCCAGATAAATCGTATTCATCTAAAAATGTATATAATGCCATTGGCATATCTCCCCACCAAATTGGGTATCCTAAAAAGATAGTGTCATAATCTTCTATGTTATCTATTTGTGTACTCAATATCGGTCTTGCATTTTCTCTTTGTTCTTCTTGTGCTATATCTAATAAGTCATTATAATTATCAGTATATGGTTCTTCAGTTTCTAACTTAACTATATCTCCACCTACTGCATCATGTATAAAATTTGCAACAGTCTCTGTATTTATTGATAATGTTTTTGTATCTTTAATTCCTTTATTTGTGTAATGAGTTTTTACTAAACTTACCATTACTCTATCATGTCCTATAATTCCACTATGTCCTGCTAAAAGCCAATTTGGTTTTCCATCTACCATTGTTCCTATTACTAATAATGGCATTGGATATAATGCTAATTTTGAACCTATATTTTTTTGCATTTTCATTTTCCTCCTTTTTTTATTTTTCTATTTTTTACTTTTCTTATAAAAGAAAAGATAATATAAATAACAAGTGCTATTGCAATTAATACTAATAAATATTTTAAGTAAAATAGTATTGGACTTTGCTCATAATCGAAAAATTTAAAGTCATTCATTAAAAACATATCTTTCCAAACTCTTAGGTTTATAAAAGAATATATTCCTAATCCTGCTAAAAGAACTAATACAAAGAACCTTCTCTACTTTCTTAATTTTCTGAAATACCATTAGCATTTAACCAATTTGATATATCATTTTAATATATTTTTAAATGCTAATAACTAAATTTTTATTTCATCTTTTTTCCTAATTCATATGCCTCTTTGTAAAAACGTTCTGGAATCATACCTACTGTTCCACAACCTTTTCCTACAATCATTCCTTCATCTTTGTAATGCATATAACTTACTAACTTTTTATAATGTACGATTAAAGGTTCAACTGTTGAATCGTCTGTATTCCAACAAGTCATTATATATGCTGTTCTTAATCTTTTACTACTGATTCTTCCTGTTCTAGAATAAAATCTATCTATTGTAGCTTTAAGTGGTGCTGTCATTGCAAAATAATAAACTGGTGTTGCTAAAACTAACATATCTGCATCTTCTACTGCATCTAGTATTTTAACCATGTCATCTTTAAATACACAATCTCCATCCATTCCACAACGGTTACAACCAATACAAGGATGTATGTTTAAATGTGCTGTATCAAATCGTATAATTTCATTGCCGTTTTCTTTTGCTCCCTTTATAAATTCATCAACTAATGTGTTTGATGTTCCGTGTAAATTATAACTTCCTGTCAATATTACTATTTTCATAATTTTTCACTCCTTTATTTTTAATTTAATAATTTTATAATTCCTTTATATGTAATGTCATAGATAGATAAATACTTAAATGGTACGTCTGCTGAATCCATTGCTTGCATTTGCTTTTGTGTTACTTCTGCATAAGGATAAATTCCATACATTAGTGGGAAAAATAAGAATACAAATTCTTCTTTTTCTTCATCACTCATTTTTCCAAAGAATTTATCAACACATTTTCTTACCATCTTTATTGCATTTCCATAAGCTCTTTTAAATTCTATTAACTCTTCCATTCTGCTGTTTTCTTCCATATCATACATATTCATAGAAAGTAACTTTAATAGATTATTTCTCTTTGCAACTGTATTTGCTAATTTGTCTGCAAACACTTCTTTTGTCATTTCAGAATTTTTCTCATACATTTCATTTAAGTCATCTATCCATCTTTCATATTCTCTTTTTAAAAGTGCTAAGAATATTTCTTCTTTTGTTTGAAAATAATTATATATTGAAGTACGAGAAAATGTAGTTTCTTCTCCTATACTTTTTATTGTTATATCTTTGAAACTATTATTTTCATAAAGTTTTTCACAAGCATTTATAATTTCTTCTTTTCTCATGTCAACAATTTCTTTACTCATTCTATCTGTCTCCTTTTCTATTTCATTTCTTTTTCCCAATATCTTATTGTAGATACTCCAAGTTTATCTGCTGTATCTTCAAGATATTTTATTTCATCATCTGCTAATATAATATTAACGGCTTCTTTTGCATATAAAACATGCTTTACTTTTGTTACTCCTATTATTGGTAATGTTCCTTTATTTATAGCCCAAGCCCAAGGGCTATTTTTGGTAATTTCATAATATATAACCACCTTTCTCTCTTCTGACACTGTGTCAATCTAATTATTGTATACCATATCTCTGACACGGTGTCAATACTTTTTTGAAATTTTTTATTAAAAAAAGATTAGTTTCATAAACTAATCTAAATTTCCTTATTCCACAACAATTTTATTTTTTATCAATAACTTGTAATTTGTCGCTCTGCTAAATTTCTTAAAATTATAATTGTGAAATATATATTTACACTTTAATAATTATCTTTCAATTTCTTTATCTTTTTCTATTGATTTTTTAATATTTTGTCTTAGATTTTCAAAACTATTTCCATTCTTTCCATAATACATTAAATGTCTACATGCAATAACATTTATATTTTTAGAATTAATATTAAACCTAGCAAACGGAAAAATTTTTTCTATATCTTCTATTCCGTCTTCGTTTTTACAAAAATACTCAACTTGTTTCTCCTTATCTTTTAATAACTTTTTTAATACATCTACAGTTAATGAGCCATATAATATTATTGTATCTGGTTGAAATTCTAATAATACTTGCCAAAATTTCTCTATACTTTTATTTAGGATTTGTTTATCTATTGCCAATAATTCTTTTACATTCTTAGTAGGATATGTAAAAATATCTGTTTCAATCACCCCTGTATTACATTCATTCTTTATCCAATCAACTAATGAATTTATTCCCATTCTTGTTCTTGATACTTCTGATTTGTTTTGCTTTTTTCTACTTTTTAAGTAAAAATCCATAAAGGTTTCATAATTTTTTACTATTTCTATATATCTGTCAAGACTAACTTGCTTAGGATATATTGGTGTCGCTGGATTTATACCAGTCAAAAATACTTTAGCATCATATGGATTTCCCCTACATATGTAAGGTCGCAAATAAGCATATTCTTCTCCTAAATATACATCATTTAATATATTATCTTTCATACATATCTTTTCCTTTATCTCTATTAACTACTCTTATTATAGCATCAAGTGCACTTCTTGTAACTTCTTTTTCTGACAAATTTGCATTAATTCTGACAATAGGATATCCTTCTTGTGGTATTAATCTTTTATATTTTCTTTCTAAATCAATTAACCCCTCTTTTTTTTCATACGGTGCTCGTTCTTTTCCATTTCTTTTATTTATTCTTCTTAATGCAACATCAATATCAACATCTAAATAGATACCCAAATCTGGTCTTGGTAAAACTTCCAATATTCTATCCATATATCCTAAACCACTTTTTTCAAGACTTGAATAAACTTTATTGCATAATGTATATCTATCTAAAATAATTGTACTACCTTTTTCTAATTCAGGAATAACATATCTAAACACATTATTTATTAAATCAGATCTCCATGTAATACTTCTTAGCTCTTTTGAAAAACATTCTCTTCTTGTTTTCCATTGTTGTCTTGCTACCGTTTCTAATTCTTCTGTAAATATTGAATTATCAAATATGCTCATACATTTCCAATTGTCTATTTCACATCCACATTTTTCAAGGTTTCCTACTAATGTTGTCTTACCAGAGCCATCAATTCCCATTATTGCAATTAATTTTCCTTTCATAATTACCTCATTCTTATTTTATTGTTATATTTTTCTAGTTCTTTTGTAATTCTTGAAAAGTAATCATTTTGTTTACTAATATCATATTTTTGTTTATTCCTAATTTTTTCTTCTATTTCATATAATAATGAAAGTTGTTTTTCTAAATCCTCTTTTGGCATTTTTTCCATTTCATTTTCTTTGACTGTTTCTACCATAGATGCCCTTATAATTTTCTCTCTATCTTTCTCATAAAAATGCAAACTATTTGCTATATGTGTATATGTACCTATGTCAATATCTAATTTACAAGAAACATATTCTTGCCACATAGTAAAATTGAAAATATCATATGGAAATCCTAAAAATATATCATTTGACCTCATATTAACAATCATATCCAATTTATTATTTCTTATTAAAAATTGAAATCCTATTGTGCATGGTATATCATTGCTATCAAGTCCAGCATCTTCTTTCCAATATATAGGTACTACTGCCCTTCTACTATCTGGATCTTTTTTCAATGTTTCAACAATTTTTGTTAATGATTTTTTTATTCTAGGTCCATACGCACCATTAAGAGTTTTTCCATCATCAGAATACTTATAATAGCTAGGTGCATAATACTGTATCATGTTTAAATCATTTCTGCCTTCCATATGCCATAGCCATTCTCCTATTGCAAATGAAATCGAAACATTTCTTAGTTCATAATTTATCATTCTAGTTCTAGGATTTTTTACTCTTATCATAGCTCCTTCAACTTCTTGTGTACCCATATTTCGTGGACAACTCTTTTCTCCATTCTTTAGTAAGTATAAACACATCTTTTTATAAGCATTACTAAATCCATCATCTTCTATATACATATTGTCCTCCTTAATAATATAATATTTTTTCACAAAAGTCCAAACATTTAATTCTATTTTCTATAAATCCAATTAAAGCATCATTCTCTACTTTGTTAATAAGTTTTATTGGAAAATCGCTTTGAACATAATATGCTAATAAATTTTTATATATTTCTTCATTTTTATATTTTTTTTCTAGATAACTATTATAGATATTTACAAAATCCTGAGCTCTTTCTATTACAAAATCTGATATAAGCATGGATGCAGAACCAATTTCAAAAAGTAAATCTCCATATGCTACATAATCAAAATCTATAAAATAAATTCCATTACTATTAACAATAATATTACTTGGTCTAATATCCCTATGTATTACCTGAAATTCATTTGGACAATATTCACATTTGTATTTTTCTAACAGATTTTTTCTTTTATTTAAGAGTTTATCAAAAATACTTTTTACTTCTTGAGAAGTTTTTATTTTTTCTAATTCATTTTTTGTTTTCTCTATATTTTCTTTTATAGAAGTACTATCACTATATTCTTTTTTATTTTTATATAAAGTTTTATCTAGCTTTTTCAATTCTCGATGTAAAAAATATAAATTCTTTGATGTTTCTTTTATTATATCTATTTTAGTATTCTTTTGTTCTTCAATATACTCTTGTATTGCATAAAATTTATCATTATACCTCGTATACAATTCATTATTTTTATTTAATAAAACATCTGCTGTTATTTTTAAAGACTGATATATATCCTTTTGTGTATATAAAGAATTTCTGATTTGTTTTTCTCTATCTACATTATAAATTTTTACAATATATTTTTTGTTATCAATATTTATTAAAAATATATCATTTATTGTAGTCACTCCTAATTTATGAATTTTATTAGTATCTATAAATATACCATAATTTTCATTTATACTTTTTAATAATTCTATCATTTTTCATCATCTTCTTGTATATCATCTATTTTTAATTGATGTCCATATCTAACACGATTCAATTCTTCTTTCATTCTAAAGCAATCTTCTAAATCTATATCATATGTATTTGCAATCATTAAAACATAATATAAAACATCTGATAATTCTTCTTCTATAGTTCCTTTAATATTATTGCCTTCCATTCTCTGCTCTTTTCTAATGACTTCTGCTAATTCACCTACTTCTTCTATTAATTTTAAAAAATACCTTTGCGTATTTTTCATATCTTCTGGTTTTGTCCTCTTGTACTTTTCTTTTAAGTATTTTTGCATTTTTCTTATTGTTAAACTCATAAAATATACCTCCTATTTAAATATTTAGTATAATTAATTATTAGAAAAAAATCATTGTGAAAATACTTATACCATTTTTTCAACAATATTATACATTATTTTCCATTCTACGTCAATTTTACTATTTTAGATTTATATTTATTTTTATAAATTGTAGGATAAATTCGATTTGTTTAATATAATATTGAATTTATAAAAATTAAAAAGAAACCTAAATCTTTTAGATTTCTTTGATAACTTGTAATTTAGCTTACTTCTCTGCTGTAATATCTAACAATACTATATTCTCATTGGAATTATTATATACTTCGTGTGTACTTCCAAATTGACAATAATGTACTTCACCTTTATTTATTATTTTTTCTTTTCCTTCAATAACAATTCTTGCTTGTCCTGATATTACATATATAAATTCATTATTCTTTTGAGTATGCTCTCCCATTGAGGCATTTGGCTCTAAAACAGCGTTTATAATTTTACAATCATTTTTCATCTACCTTTCCATTTGTGTTTATTTCTTTACTTAATTCTTTTGGAATATGACGAGGACCTCTAATGGCTTTTATTCCGTATTCATTTAATTTTTTTAAAGTAAACTCATCTTGTTTATATCTTTTTAATAATTTTATTTTCATAACATTTTTTATAGAAAGATTTTTATCTTTATACTTATAAGGAATATCTGTTTCTATCACTTCACATTTAAACATAATTGCAGAATAAGGTTCTGCAACATATAAATAAACAGTATCTCCCTTTATGATATTATTTGATTGTTTCCATGTAATTGTATCAGTTCTGTTGAAAGCATTTATTACATCATAATACTTTGGATTTGCTGGTACTATCCATTCTCCTTTAACATCAGAACTTTCAAAACTTATATTTATTAGTTTCATTATTTCATTATCAGATAAAGTATCATCTAATATTATACTCACCCAAGATTTTTTGCTTAAATGATATGATGGATAAATTCCTTTTTGTTTCAAATATTTTTCTACTTCATCATCCAGCTTTACATTTAATATTTCTATTTCACCTGATTCTTTAGAAATAATTTTACTTTTATCTATATTCATAATTATTCCAAACCATTTTTTACTTCTTTTGTTTCTAAAAACGCCATCATTTGGGAACTTCTCCCAAAGAAATTCAGGAGTCACATTATATTTTTCATCTATAAGCTTCGTTATTCTATTTGATTGTTCATATATAAAATATTCTTTTTCAAAGCAGTTATCTCTTACCTCTTCTAATATCTTTATATATTCTCCTTTTACTGTATTTACAAACTCACCAATAGCATCTTCTACACGAAAGTTTGTATATTCTTCTTCCATTTCTAAATCATATACTTTACCACTAACATTTCCATTTTCATCAATATAGATATCTGCTCTAAAATTACCATTCATAAATTTTTTAGAATATTTATATGTATTACCTTCTTTTATAAAACCATATGGTATTAGTTTTTCTTTGTTTAATTTTTCTTTTTTAAATACTTTTTCTTCAATATTCATTTTAAATTTCACACTCTTTTTAAACCACTAAATGTCTAGATATTAGTCTATTTTTAATTCATTAAGTTTATATAATTCTTTTAATGGAATATTGTTTTTTTCTGCCAATTCTTTCATGCTTTCATATTCAGGATAAATATAAGTTTCACCATTATTAGTTACTTTTTTTACTTTTAATTTTCCATACTTTGTATCTATTTCTTCAAATTCTCTTCCTAATTCTGTACGAGATTCAAAACGATATCTTATTCCTATTGTAGTTGTTTCTCTAAATATTATGTTTTGTAATTTAAACGTATCTTCTTTTCTGCAAGCAACTGTTAATTTATATGCTGGTCTGTTTTTCTTCATAAATATTGGTGTATAAAATACGTCTAATGCACCATTTTTAAATAATTTTTCAGATGTGTATCCCAATATTTCTCCACTACAGTCATCAACATTTGTTTCCATTACCACAAAGTTTTCATTTGATTCTTGCATATCTCCATAATATACTTTTAAAACATTTGGTATTTTTAAATCTTTTGATCCTGTTCCCCAACCTATTTTTTCTGTTGTCATTGCAGGTAAGTTAACAAATTCTTCTGCAAGTTCTGCTATAATTGCAGCTCCTGTTGGTGTAACTAATTCCGTATCTACATCTATTTGTCTAAATTTAACATTAGAATTTGCAAATATTTCACTTGTTGCTGGTACTGGAACAGACATTGTACCATGTGCACATTCTATAAAGCCATAACCATCATTAACAATACTTGAAATTATTTTATCTGGATTGATTTTATCTATTAAAATTGCTGTTCCGACAATGTCTACAATAGAATCAATTGCACCCACTTCGTGAAAATGTACTTCTTCTAATGATTTATTATGAACTTTACTTTCAGCTTTTGCTACTCTTAAAAATATTCTTTTTGCTAAGTCTTTTACTTTCTCGTTTAAACTGCTTTCTTCTATTATTTTATTTACACCTGCTAAATTTCTATGTTCGTGATGATGATGCTGTTCACTTCCATTATGATGTTCTTCATGCTCGTGAATATGATGTTCATGTCCATACTCATCTTTTCCATCTACTATTACATTTATATATGTTCCTGTTATTCCATTTTTAACTTTTTTAGATATTTCTATTTTATATCCATCCGTATTCAATTTTTTTAATTCTTGAATTAAATATTGTTCATCACCAATTATTTCTGTTAATGCCCCAAGTACCATATTTCCACTTATACCACTTGAACAATCAAAATATAATGTTTTCAAATTAAATCTTCCTTTCGTATTTTTTAATTAAAAATATAGTATGAGATTTCAGTCCTCTCATACCACTTTGAAATCTTAATCTACATTTATTAATTCATATTCTCTTGTTCCAATTCCAAGTTCAGCTGCAGCTTCTATTGTATGAACTCCATGTAGAGATTCAATTCTCTTTATTAAAACATCTTTTCCTAGATCTTCTGAATTATATACCAAATCTAAAGATGCTTGGTCTATTGCAACTGGATCTAAAGATGCTAATATTCCAATATCTTTCATACAAGGAGCTGATGCATTTCCATCACAATCACAATCTTTTGAAATATTTTTCATAACATTAATAAATGCCATATTTCCTTTAAAATGTGCTACTACTGATGATGCAGCATCTTCCATTGCTTCTAAAAATCTGTCTTGCTCTGGTAAATTGTCAAATAATTTAGTTTGTTCATTTGATACTCCAGCTGTATGAATTAAAGTTTTTCCTGCTGATGAAGCACAACCAATTGATAATTGTTTTAATGCTCCACCATATCCTCCCATTGCATGTCCTTTAAAATGTGATAATACTAGCATTGAATCATAGTTTGCTAAATTTTTTCCTACATAGTTTTTCTTTAATATTTTACCATTTGGAATATCTAGTGCTAAATCTGGTCCTTCTGCATCCATTAAATCAAATTTCATCTCTAAGTTCTCTGCAAAGATAAAATCTCCTTATTATTAATATTAACTGTATTTTTCGTGTTGTAATAAATATATCTTTTTATCTATTCCACCTGCATATCCGGTTAAATCTCCATTTGTTGCTATAACTCTATGACATGGAATTATTATTGAAATTGGATTATGTCCAACAGCTCCTCCAACTGCTTGTGCTGACATTTTAGTAATTCCTTTTTGTTTTGCAATTTGTTCAGCAATTTTTTTGTATGTAGTTACTTTGCCATATGGTATATCACATAATATTTTCCAAACTGCTTGTCTAAATTCGCTCCCAATAGGATTTAGTTCTAATTCGTTTATGCGTGGCTTTTCGTTGTCAAAATATCTGTCTAACCACTTTTTTGTTTTGAGTAGTATTTTTTCATTTTCGTTTTCTTCCATTTCTTCTAAAAAATTAGACTTATAGTATTTTTGTCCTTCAATCCATAATCCTATTAGTTTACCCTCTTTACTTGCTAGTAATAGGTCTCCTATTGGGGATTTGTAGTGAGTTTTATAAATCATTTAATACCACTTCCTATTTATATATGATGGACGTTACTGCTAGAATATACTCTGTTGGTCTCCTTGCAAAATTTCAAAATTCATATTATCAATATCATCTTCTGTTCTAAGTTCTTTGTCCACCACTACTGACTTTTTATTTCCATTATAATATTCATGTTTTAAGACATAATTAACTTCAAATTTAGATACAATTTCTTTATTAATATTATGTCCAGGTGCAATTAGTTGAACATTATTCTCTTTTAAAATTGAAAACATAACATTCCATAAGAAAACCGCACTTGTTGCCCCAAATGGATTATCTGCAATAATTACTTTTTTAGATTTGTTTGAATTTTCTTTTCTTGTTAACATACTAATATATGAAATTATACATACAGCAAACATAAAGTAAATGGCATTAACTTGTCCATCTGAACCTAAGTCATCTTCCCATTTTTTATATGTTGAGTTTTCTGGTATATCTTCGATTTTATATAATTTTACACTTGCCTTATCCATATTTACAATTTGTGATACCAATGCTTTTGAAGATAGACTTTCGTTTAATTGTTCTTTATTCATTTTATCAGGATTTTCTTCCATTTCTTTTACTAGGTCATAAATATATTCTTTCATTTTATTCAATTTTTCTTCTTTTTCATATTCAAATAAATCTAGTTTAATAATATTTGTATCTTTTCCATTTATTTTTATTCTAGATAAACCTGGCAATTTTTCTAAATCTCTTACTATAGTTTCTGCTTTTTCAAAACATTTAGTGATGAAGTTCTCTTGATAACTTTCAAGAAGTTTTAAAGCTTCTTCTATATGTCTAATTTTTTCTTCTAATGTTTCAATGATTGTAGTAATACCATTACTAATAATCTTGGTTTCAGATAGCTTAGTTGGAATTTTTAGATTTTCAATTTTGTCTAATACATCCTGTTTTATATAAAATTCACTTACTTGTTCTTTAATGTAATTTATATATTCTGAAAAATCTGTAGTTAATTTATTTACAACTTTATTAATCTTTTTTCTTTCCTCTAAGATTCGTTTATATGTAAACACCTCATTTTCTAATAGATTTTCTGTGTCTACATTGAATCCTTCTATTTCATTTTCTTTAACAAAGCTATCTAACATCATAAATTCTTTATCTAGCCTCTTTACTTCTTCTTCCACATTTTCAATTTTCGAACTTAATTCTTTTATTTGCTTTTTATTTAACCTAAATTTAATATTATTTTCTTCCATTTTTTTATCTATAATATTAAGTTCTGTAATTCTAGTTTCTTCTAAATATGTTTCGTTTTTTTCTTTTTGCAATTTTTCTACTAGAATTGTAATCTGACCTAATAATTGTTGTTTTTCTTTTTCTTTTTCTTTTTCTGTTAAAGAATAATTAACTCTATTGAACTCTTTTTCAAGATCATCTATCTTGCTATTTAATTCTTCTAAAATAGCGTCAGGCACTTTTGAAAAGCTTTCATTTTTAGATGAAAAATATTCTATTGTGCAATTATTTTCTTTGATGGCCTTTTGGCATTTCTCCATCATTTCTGTTCTTATTTTAATCATTTCTTGAAGTCCATTTAGTTCTTGATTTGAGTTTTTCATTTGGCTGTCATATGCTTCAAAATGATTTTTTAATATTTCAAAATCTTCATTGTTCACATCTGTTTGTTTGAATTCTGGTAGATTAGTATAAGTTTTCTCGAAATTTTCTTTTAACATTCCAAGTTCTCTTATTTTGTTTTTTATTTCTTCTAAAGCATTTTCTATTGTTGTTACCGCTTCTTCTTTTTCTTGCAAATTCTCTTTTTGTGCTTCATAATCTTTTTGAGCAAGTTCTTTTTTAGATTTTAATTCTTTCATTTCATTTTGTAGTTTATCTAATTCTTCTAATTTTTTTATTTTTTGTGATAATAACTCATATTTATCATTTTGCTTTTCTAATAATTTTTCAAGTTTTTCTAGCTTTTCTTTTCCATCTTGTATTGAATTATTAATTTCTTTTATTTTATTTTCGTTTTCTTTTATATGTTTTTCTATGTCAGTTTTATTCTTATATATAGATTTTACAAATTCTTCACTATATGTTTCATTAAAACTTTTTATTTCGTCTAAATATTTTCTTAGATTTTCTTCCTTTTCATTGTGTTTTTCAATTTTTTCTTCTAATAAAGATATATCTTTATTTAAAGTTACTTTATATTGCTCAATTTTTTCTGTTTCCATATTTTGATAAATACTTTTTTGTATTGGGAAAATTATGTCTTTTTCTTCATATGTCCACTCTTTTCTTAGCATTTCAATACTTATAATTGGTACTAAATTTTCTAATTCTATATCTAAACCTTTATTTTTTATTTTTCTAAAAGTTTCATCATCAATAAATATAGAATATATTAATAATGGATTTTTATCTAGAACTTCTTTTCTTTTATTTTCTTCTATCTTTTTTAATTCTTCTATACCAGTTACAATGTAATTGCATTTATCTTCTAACTTTTGTTTTAATGCAAAAATGTCTTCATTTGGAATAACCATGTTGTATTTTTCAATTAATTCTAATTTTTTTGTTTTCATCTGTTTTTCTATTTGTTTTATACTTCTATTCTTTTCTTCTGCTTGTAATTCATTTCTTAACTTATCTTCTAGTTTTTGTATATTTTCTACTTGAAAGGTTTTTACTAATTTTTCTAAACTATTTTTCTCTTCTTCATATTCTTGAACTTTTTCTTTTGCTAATTTTAGTCTTTCATCCCATAATCTACCACTTGATTTGACTTTTTCTAATTCTACTTTTTTATCAACTTCTTCTTTTTGTAGTTTTTCTATCTGTTCTTTATTTTGTTCGATTTCTTCTTTTATTTTATTTAAATCTTCTTTACTTTTTTCTATACTATCGTCGACATTTAATAATAGTCTTAAGTTTCCTTCTTCTGTAAGTTCATTAGTTATAATGTCAATGTTATCTTGTTTATTTGCCATTTCATTTTCTAAAGTTTCAATTTTACTACTCAAAAGGCTTAAAGTATCTCTTGCTTGATTTTCTTGTCTTTTAGCAATTTTTTTTGCTTCTTCTTTTTGTCCTTTTATTTCTTGTTTTTCTTTATATTCTTTACCTATTTGCTCTAATTTTTCTTTTAGTGCTAATTTATAATTATAACCATATAATTCATATTTTTGTTTTACTTCATCTTCATTTAGATTAAGATTTTCTATTTTTAATTTTATTTGTTCTATATCTTCTTTGTTTTTAGAATATTCTACATATTCATTTTGTGCCTTTGCAAGCTCTCTTCTTCTTTTTTCTCCTTTGTATTTTTCTTCTACTTTAGTTTTTTCTGAATCTAAATCATGAATTTTTTTATTTAGTTCATCTTGTTTATAGTATAATTTGTCTATTTCTAGTTTACCAAGTGTTCTTTCTATTAATATGTTCTCTTTTTTTAATTCTTCTATTTTATCACTTTCATTTTGAATTTTACTTTTTAATTTATCTTCTTTTTCTTTGTTAAATACAAGTGCTTCATAAGCCTTTTTATCTATTTTATCAATTTTTGAAAATTCCTCTTTTAGCATTTCATTTTTTTCGTTTAAATTGTTGTACATTTCTCTTACTTGTATAAATTCATTTTTATTGTCACTTTTCTTTCTAAATTCAGTTAGATTATCTTTTAATTCAATTAATGTGTCTGCTAATTGATTTTCTTGTTTTTCTTCTTCGTTATTTTGCATATTGACATCATCTATAATTTTAATCAAGAAATTTTCAATTAATTTTCTTGAAGTTTTATTTTCTTTAAAATATTTTTCTATATAATTCTCAGAAACATTTATCTCTGAAATTAGTTTCCATTCTGCTGGTATTAGACCATAATAGCTGATGTATTTCATATATTCTTTTTTACTATCAAATACTTTTATTGGTAAATCTTCTTTTCTCATATTTGCAAATAGTTGTCTTAATTTGTCATATGACATATATGTGTTTTCACCATTCTCTTTTTCTACAAGTGGCATATATTTTATATCATATCTATTTTCATCATTATAAAAATAACAATAATTATAATAATCTATTTCTAATTTGTCTTCTGAATTGTTTTCTTCATCTCCTATGTCTTGCTTTTTTCTTGCACAAAATCCAGTTAGCATATATTTATATTGATAGCCTTCATCTAAAATCCATTCAACTAAACAGTGTGAAGTTCTTCTTGGATTTCCTCCTGCAAATATATTTTTTACTGGTTTTTCCTTTTTTAAATATGTATTTGGTATTACTGTTTGTAAAAGCATTAATAAAAGTAATGATTTTCCACCTGTATTCATTAAATCATATGTTGTTGATTTTCCATCTAATCTCATCATAAAATTGTCATATATTCCTTTTGCATCATTAAAGTTTACATTTACTAACCTTAGTCTATTGATGTGTGGCATTTTCGTCACCTCCTAAATTATATACATATTCTAATAGTTTATTTTTATTTTCTTTGCTATTTTCAAAATAGAAGTATACAATTGCTTTAAATCTTGTTGTAATTGAAATAATCTGTCTTTCTTCATTAAAATTTATTAATTTTTCTTCTTCTAGAAAATGAAGTACCAGTTTTACAAAAGATATTTTATCATTTTTTCCTCCTAACACAATATCTTCTCTTGCATCTTGTAGCCTTTCCCATACATTTTTTATATCAACAAAATTGTACTCATTTTCTTTACTTGTTTTTTCAATATCTTCTTTTACTAAACTTTGAAATTTTATTTCTATTGTTTCTAATAATTCACTTAAATTCAAATAGCTTCTTGGCGAATTTAATCCAGATTCTCTATAAAAGCATGTTAGTATTGTTAAAATTATGAAATACATTAAATAAATATCTTCATTTTTATTTATCATCTTTATTTTCTTTTTTAATTCTTCATTTGTATATCCAAATATCTTATTATCTAACATTACACATAGATTTAATGTGTTGTCCATTCTGTATATATCAAATCCCATTTTTTCAGCTATTTTGTCAGTTAAATTTCCAATTTCAGATGAATTTACATATTTTTGATATAATGATAGATTTTTTTCTTTTGATATTTCTTTATTTTGAATCAAAGTATTTATTATCTCTAGTGCTACATCTAAATTTTCATCCATTTCCATATTTATCACATTCCCTTCTTAAATAACATATCTGTTATCTTTAATCCATTTCCTAAATCTATATCTTCTTCTTTTGGGATGATTGTTATTGTAGGAAAATGAAATTCTTCAAAAATTTCATCTTCACTTTCTTTTAGATATTTTTTTCTGTTCAAATAAATCACAAATGCTATAAAATCTCCATTATACAAACTTTTTTCTCCATAGTTTTTAGTAATAAAATCTGCAAATCGTTTTAATGTTATCTCATTTTTTGATTTTAATAATATCAATAAGTTTTGAAAGTAAAATTTAAAATTACTAATTACTCTTTTTGTAGTTATTTTATCAATTGTTTCTATTTCTTTTACTTCTACTTTTTCTTTTACTATTTCTTCTTTTTCTGTTTTACTTAATTTTTGATTTTCTAATGATTTCATTGGGTTAAATGTTTTTATTTTCTTTGGTTGCAAAAATGGTAATATAAAGTATATTAGTTTTTCAGGATTATTAGTTTTGCTAATTACTTTTTCAAATTCTTGTTCAAATTTAAATTTCTCTGAAAATGCACTTTTAGCTCTCATGTCAATAATTTCATCATGTTTTTTCGTCATATCTATTGCTTCTTGCAAAAGTTTAGTGTGAGAAGAAACAGCTTTATTTAATTCTTTTTCAATGTTCCTTATGATTGTTAATGTTTTGTTTTCTTTTTCAGTTAAATTTTTCGTTCCTTCTTTTGCTATATAATCCATATATATATTTTTTACAAGAGTAGATACTTCTCCAAAAAGTTCCTCTTCTTCTTCAAATTGCCCAATTACTCCTTCATGGTATCTAGAATATTCTTTGATTCCTTCTTTTCCTCCATACATTAATCCTTCTAATATTAAATCTTTTTGTTCTATTTTTCTTTTTACTTCAATATTTAATCTTCTTATAGTGTCATATGCATAATTAAATGAACCTTTTTCTATTTGTTTTCTAAATAAAATTAAATTCATCGTAACTTGAAGTGAATCAGGAAATTCTTTTGTTTTTAAATAAAAGTCTATTCCTTGAGCTGTTATGTAGTAATTTAATTTATTGTTTTCTCCTAATCTTATTTCTATGTATTTAATGTATCTCTCTTTTTCTTCTTTTTCTTTTAAGCTATAATATGTGAACACAAAATTGTTACCATTATTTTGTGCTATATCTAATATTAAATTTACTAATTTCTTTAAACTATCTTCTTTTAATTTTTTGTTATAAACTTTTTCTATAAAATAATCTATATAATAATATATATCCTTGTATTCTATCTTTTTTCCACTTAGTTTTCCAACATAAAGTAAAAAAGAAAGCAAACCAATAAAAACTCCTGTCAAATCAAAACCGAAGTTTTCAGATTCTGCTTTCAATTTTTTTGTTATAATAAAATATGGATAATATATTTTTATGTTTTCTTCTCTATCATCTATTTCATTTATAACATCTTTTACAATTTCACTATACATTTGCTCTTTTAATTCTTCCTCTGTAAAAATATCTTGATTATCCATTTTTACTTCCAAAACTCCACCTCTTCTATTATTTCATACTCTTCAATGCTACTTCATAATTAAATACTTCTTGTGGTATATATTTTTTATTATTAAATATTTCAATTAGTTTATCCTTATATTCTTTATCAAATTCGTTTATAAATTTTTCTATTTTATCTTGATTTATATTTTGGTTTTTTCTAACTTTTTCTGGAGTTTTTTCAATATCTAAAATCGTTTCATACCCTTTGGTGTATGCAGAAATGTTATATTTGTTATATTTTTCTTTTAAGGATACATAGATATTTATTCCTTCAAAATCAATATCTCCAAAGTAATAGATATTATCTTTTGAATCTATTTTAAATTCTTCTATAAATGAAAAGCTTTTTAATATCTTTTTTCCTTCTCCATAAATTATCATATATATGTTTTCTATTTTCAACTTTTGAATAGCTTTAACTATTGTCCAAAATGTATCTTTATTTTCTATTATTAATATTGTTTTATTTTTTAATTTTCTAATTTTATACTCTGTATTAATATAATAAAAAAATGGTTCATATGTATCATATGCATATAAGTCTTTGCAGGTTAGTCCTAACTTTTTTAGTATTTCTTCATTTTCTTTTAAACATTTCTCATTTTTATATATTTGATAAGACCTTTCATTTACTGTTATTGTTTCAATTTTTCCTCCATTTGTTTGTTTTATGAATTCATTAATTGGTATTATTATCTTTTTATATTTTATATATTCTTTTGGATGTTTTAAAAAATAGTCTATTTTTATTTTTTTATCTAATTTTAAAATTTCTTCTTTTATTTTTTCTTCATTTTCTTCTTTTAATTTTAAAATTTTGTATTTTTCAAAACTGCCCTGAAAGTCTTTATTTGTTGTTTTTAATGGTTGTATGTATCCTTTTTCTTCTAAATTTGTTAGGATGTTATTTATGATTTTGTCGCTTTGCGGTGTATATGGTAATTTTAGTTTTTTATATACTTCACTTAGATTCATGGTTTTTGTCTTTTTTTGTAATATGTATTTTATTAGTTTTTCTTCTATTTCCATATTTATATTATTCATACTTTTGATTCCTTTTCTTTGAATTCGAAAGTATTATATCATACTTTTATGTAAATTTCCAGTTTTTTCTAAAATTTATATGCAAAAAACCTTATAAGTTCCAAAAAATCAATTATGCTATGTATTTTTTGGAACTTATAAGTATTAAAAATTCGTATAACTATTTTTAGGGAAAATAATTCTAACCTCTGTTCCTATATTCTTTTCTGAATTTAGTTCTATACCAAGACCTAATTTATCACATAGTTTTTTGCATAAATACAAACCTATACCAGTTGATTTTTGTCCAATAATTCTTCCATTATCTCCAGTAAATCCTCTTTCAAAAACTCTAGTTATTTCTCCCTTTTTTATACCAATTCCATTGTCTTTTATATATAGAATTACTTTATCATTTTTGGTTTTAGAATATATCTCTATTTTCTTGTTTTCTTTTTTAGAATATTTGATAGCATTTTGTATAATTTGATTTATTATAAATGTAGCCCATTTGCTATCTGTATATACTTCTTGCTCTATATCTTTTAATTCTATTGCTACTTTTTCATTAAGTAATGTGCTTTTGTTTTTTAATATTGAACTATTAACTATTTCTTTTAAATTAGTTTTATTTATAATATAGTCTTTTTCTACTGCATTACTTCTTGCATAAAATAGTGCTTGTTCTATGTAGTTTTCGACTTTGTCTAATTCTTCATCAATGCTTTTTGTTACACTATTTTTATTATTTTCAATAATCATTTTACTTGCAGCTATTGGAATTTTTACCTCATGGATCCATAATTCTATATATTCTTTATATTCTTCTTGAATATTTTTATAATGGTTCACATTTTCTAACATTGATTTTCCTGTATCTTGTATTGTTTCTTTTAAGATTTTTCCTTCAATAAAGTTGGGAGTTTTTATAATTTCTGAAATTAAGTATTTCTCATTTAATTCGTCCATGTTTGTTTTTAGTTGATTATAAAAATGTTGCTTATTTTTATATTCTACAAAAATCGAAATACTTACTACTAAAATGATTATTATGGCAATATATATTTGTGCGATTATTCCAATATTATAAGCAAGTAATAATATTTCTATACTGATTAGAGCTAATATTACTGTTGCAATTAGCAATACTTTATCTTTTATAAAATCTCTAAATTTCATTTTAACAAATACCCCTCTCCTCTTTTTGTTTCTATCTTATCTGTTACACCTAATTCTTCTAATTTTGTTCTTAGCCTTTTTATATTTACATTTAATGTGTTGTCATCAATAAATTCTTCACTTTCCCATAAATAATCCATTATTTCGTCTCTTGATACAACCTTTTCTTTATGTGTGCTTAGATAATATAAAATGCTATACTCGTTTTTTGTTAAATCTATCTTTTTGTTATCTTTTTCAATCACTCTTTCTGCTATATTTAATACAAAGCCATTACAATCAATTTTTTCTGGATTTCTTCCTGAATTTTCATTTCTTTTTAATAATCCTGTTATTTTTGCAAGTAGTATTTGTATGTTATATGGTTTTGTTACATATTGGTCTGCCCCATAATTTAAGCTCATTAGCTCATCTATCTCATTGTCTCTGCTTGTTACCATTATAATAGGAACATTTGATAATTTTCTTACTTCTTTGCATACATATTCACCATCTGTATATGGTAAATTTATATCTAATAATACTAAATCTGCTTTCTCGTTTAATATGTCTTGTATTGTGTTGTCAAATTTTTCCAATCCTTTTACTAAGAATCCATTTTTATTTAAAAAAGTTTCTAGTTCTTCTCTTAATTTTTTATCATCTTCAACTATTAGAATTTTTTGCATTTTATTCATTCCTTTATCTTTATATTTCAAAATTGCTCTTGCAATTTCTCTATCTTTCTCCTTTTTTTATATCAGAATTTTTGAAACTTAATATCTTATCTAACAAATTTAATGTATTTTCTCTTCCTAAATCATACATTTCTTGTAATTTATTACTATCTTTCTCTATTCTTTTAATCTTAACTAATTTAGATGGTCTAATAACAAATATTTTTCCCTCTTTTTCTAATTCTGATATTTTTTCAAGTTCTTCATTATATTTTTTATACCTATTATTTATTGCTTTTGCAAAGTTTGGATATTTTCTATAATAGATTTTAGGAAAAGTTTGATTAGACTTTTTCTTTTTATAATCAATAGGCCTTGTTAAAACAACAATTACTTTATCAAACCCCATGCTCATTATCTTATCTATTGGAATGCTGTCTGCTATTCCTCCATCTAAATATTTTTTATTATTTACTACTACTGGTTTAGATACAAATGGCATAGAACCAGATGCTCTTAAGATTTCTAAATTATTTTTATTTTTTAAATCATCTATTTTAATATATTCTGCTTCTCCTGTTTCTAGATTTGTTACAACTGCATAAAATTCTACATCTGAATTTTTAAAAGTTTCATAATCTAAGGGATCTAATTCATTTACAATTTTCTTAAAGCAAAAATCTTCATTCATAATATTTCCTGTTGTTAGAAATGAATATAATCCCATATAATCTTTATTTTTAGCATATTTTTTACTATATCTTAGTCCTCTACCAACCTGTTTTGATTTATAGTTAATTCCAAATAAAGCACCTGCTGATACGCCAACAATTCCATCTATTTTTATTTCATTTTCTAGAAATACATCTATTACTCCTTCTGTATACATGCATCTCATTGCTCCGCCTTCTAATAATAATCCTACTTTCATAAATACCACCATTAATTATTTTTATCTTTATACTTCAAAATTGCTCTTGAAATTTCTCTGTCATTTTCTTTAATTAAAAATTCTATTTCTTGTTTTCTTTCTTTTTTGTAAATTCTTAATACTTGTCCTTCTACTGATTCATTTATATAATGAATTTCAAAATCTGTTATTTGATTTTTATCAAGGAAATCACAAGATAAAACATTTGCAATTAATCTTACATAGACAGCATTATTTGTATGCCTACTAAAGTCAATATCTGATGAATATATTTTTTGTTCATATACAAAATCTTCCTCATCAAATTTTTCAATTAACCTAGAATATGCTTCTGTATCAACTGCTTCTTTTGTTTCCATATCTTTTGGATAATGAATTGTACTTACCTTTCTAATTTTTCTTGTATTAACATCTATTGGGCAAATTTCTTGCTTTGCTCCGAATAAATACTCATCTTTTTCATTTCTAAAAATAGTTTCCATTTCAACACGAATTGGTTTAATTTTCGTTGTATAACTTTTTCCATATATAAAATCTCTCCACTCTGGGAACTTTTCAAAATGTACTTTTGTTTTAGATAACACCCGTAATGCGTTGTCTTTTTCTTTAACTGTTTTATTATCACTTCCAAAAGAAGCAAAATAGTCTGTTACAAGACTTTGAACTAGCTCAATGGACTTTGTTAAACCTAGCTCCGTGTCTTGTCCTAGCTCTGTATAACTTACTTCATATTTACTTTCATATTCTGTATTCATTTATAAAATCTCCTTCTTTCATGTAATTTGTAATTTGTTATTCAAAATAATATGTTTCATTTTTGTTATTTTGAATTGTAGCATTCTTTGGTACTACTTTTAAAATATTAAATATATTGTAAATATCGGGATAAATACTTACCATTCCCATTATTGCCATACCAAACATTAATCCATTTAATTCTTTTAAATTATTACTACTAAAACAAAATATAATTAATGGAATAATACCTAAAATTATAGGTACTATACTTAAAAAAATGAAACGATTTCTTTTTACCGGACTTGAAGATAAAGCAACTGCCGTTAAATATTTAGGTATTATCCCTATATAGACTGTCGCATTTTTTGGAAAAGCAATAGCATGCAGTAATTCGTGAACAATTATTAGTAAAACGCCTATAATAATTCCTATAAATAAAAAAGTTATACTAATCACTTTCTCGTTTGTTATAAATGTTTTTAAAAGCATACATATAAAGCATATAATTATACCTTTCCATATTATTTTTGCCATTTTTTCAACTCCAATCATTTCGATAATTTATTATAAATCTAGCAAGTCACTAAACTGTAATTTAATGAATAGTATGTGCTGTTATAATTGTGTAACTATATGAGTTAATAGTTATTTTTATATTATCAATTTCACAATACCAATTCTTTCCTTGTTTATAAATATTACAGTCTTTATCTAATATTTTATTTTTACAGTATTCAACTACATCATCCGTATCTAATTTAAGGTTTTTCTTAATCCTATCAATACCCATTTTGGTAGTATGAACTTTATCTATGCTAGATAGTAATATTTCTTTATTCATTTATTATCAACTCCATAAATATTATTTTTTAGTCTTTTGTATATTTCCTTTTTATAATATTAAATAAACTTGACAATATAAGACTACTCAATGAAATAAATAAATATATACTATTTTTTTCATCTTCAAAAATACATAAGCAAATAAACACTATTGCTAATATCAATAGAATTATGTTTCCTATAATTAGAAATTTAGCTATCAATTTTTTATTCATATCAAATTACCTCTCTTTTAATTGATCATAATTTTTCAACTACAAATTACTATCTTTTGTTAGCATTATATATTAAAAAGTAGATAATTTCAACTTTATTACCTACTCTACTTATTGTAATTTGTCGGGATGATTATATAATAATAAATTACAGGTAGTTTTTGAGCTACCTGCATAGTTCTTATTTTTAATCATCTTTCATAGTTTAAGATTTACTATTTATTATATTATTATTTTTTATAATTCTAATTCTTCTTGTTTTTCTTCTTTATTTTTCTCTCTATAAAAATCGCAACAATCAGTAATAAAACAATTCTCGCATTTGCATTTAGATTTACAAATATGCTTTCCTTGTAATAAAATCATCGTGTGTGCAATTTGATAGGTTAAATAATCTCTTGGCAAACTATTCTCCAATCTATTTTTTATTGATTTTATTTGTTTCTTGTTAGAGAAGTCTGGATTATTTGCCCATTTCTCTCCAAAAATTCTTGATGCAGTTCTAAAAACATTTATATCTACTACCATACTAGGCATATCAAAACCCAATTCTAACATACAATCTGCACTTTTTTCACCCACTCCAGGCATATTTAATAATCTTTCTCTAGTTTCTTGTACTGAATCAGTCTTGGCGTTCCATATATCACCATTATAATATTGTTGTATATATTGTGATAACTTGATTATTGTATTTGCCTTTTTTTGAGGCATACCTGCTATCTTTATAACTTCTGCTAATTCACTTTCATTTGAATTTAAAACATCTTCTATTGATTTATATCTATTCATAAAATTTTGTACTGCTCTAGTTTCATTTTCTAATGTAGTTCTTAACGATAAAATTATTGCAATCAAAGTGTAATATGGATCTTTTCTTTTTTCTTCCAATGGATGGGAAGGTCTAGGATATGTCTGATTTTTTACGAAGGAATACTTTTCACATAATCTTAAAATTATAGTTAATATTTTTTTAGCATCTTTACTTTTATTAAAAAAATCTCTTTCTTCTTCTATAATATTTTTAACATCTTCATCACTATTTATCATTTAAATACCTCTTTTATTTCTTGCTCTGAATATTTTAAATAATATAAATTATTTTCTTCTTTGTTCATTTCTGCTACAGTCTTGCATGAATTTAGTGGAATTAGTACATTGCTTAAAGGATAACTATTTTCTTTTATTTCTATTCTTTTATTTAATTTATGATATATGAATGGTATTTGAGTTGTTACTATATTGCTATTGCCATTTTGACTCATAAAACAATAAGACCTTACAATCTCTACTTGCTCTCCTTCTTTTAAATATTTATTATTAATTATATCTTCTATATAATCTTTAACATTTTCTCTAATTATACCTTTCATTTTTATTCCGTCATCTATACCTATTATATACTTAAAGTCATTATTTTTTATATTTAAAAATATTTCTTTTGCTTTATTATAAGCTCTTTCTTGAACAGTTCCACTTTCCTTGTCATTTTTATATAAATCTTTAATGTCATATAAATTATAATATTCGTAATCTTTGCCATGAATTGAATCTAATATTCTTTTTACTATTTCAAATTTATCTTTGTTCTTCGTCGCTATCAATATCTTTTCCATCTTTTTCTCCTTCATTCAATATTTTATCATAATTTGATTTATCCATAACATAAATCTTTCCTTTTAGTATTTGTTCTTGTTTTCGCTTGTTTAAACATAATATTATTTCATTTAGTGGTAGTATATTAAATTGATTTTCATAATATTCAAACCCATTACTTTCAATTTCTCTTCTCGTCATATATTCCATAGAATTTTCTTTTTTTCCATATGTAAATCTAGCAGGTCTTAAAGCAAAAGGTACAAAATTACATCCTAAAAAAGAAGATGCTTTAAATCCTAAATTCGGATTTATTGTTGTTGTAATTGCTTGTAAGTCTTTATTTACTTTCCCATCTTTTTTCAGTTTTTTCCATTCTTTATTAGCATAATCTATTGAGTGTTGAAATAAAGAACTCATTATATTTTGTGGTGCTGAATTTGAGCACCATGCTCTAGTCATTTCTAGTGTATTTTGTGGTTCTATTCCTAGATAATACAATAATTGTTTCTTATACTCTCTATCTTGCTTTGAAAAAGATACCCAAGCAATTGGTAATGGCTCGCCCTTAACAAATGCACCATATGAAATAAATTCATCTTCTCTTGGAGTATGTAAATAATGACAATTTCTTGCTATAAACTCACTAATATTTCTATCAACTTTTCTATAGACTATATCTTTTAAAGATATAGTCTGTTTATTATCAGAATTATTTAATTGTGCCATTATCTGCTTTGTTGAAATAGATTCATATAAATTATTTAGTCTATTTATTTGATTTTGTATTTCATCATCTATTAATGACGAATTAAAAATAACTTTTCCATCAATCATTTCTTTGATAAGATTTTGCATTCCATCATTATTTCTGTTTTCTATTCCATTATTAATTTTTATTAATAACTGTATATCTCCTTGAAATAATTCTTCTATTGGATATGAACACATCTTTATTAAAACTTGATACTCTAAATCTGTTTTACTAATAAAATTCTTACCAATTAGAAATCTGTCTAAATTTCTATCTAAATATGCCTTTATTATTTCTAAAAAAGGATTAAATATCCATTCAAATTCTCGTCTGTTAATAGATTTATCATTTTGTAAATGATTAAATTTTTCATTTTGCTTCTCTATTTTTTGCATTTCTCTAATCGCAATTTCTTCCACCTGCTCTTCAGAAAGATCTGTTGTATCAATATAAATATAATTATACAGCATTGGGAGTAAATCCTTGGTTAAATTTATTCCATCTTTACGATTTCTTTCTACTACTTCTTTATATGCTTCAACTATACTTTTATAAGATGTTGGATTTCTACCATACAGCCTTTCTGCTGCTTTTTCATCAGTTATATCAAGGAAAATTGTGGTAAATTGAGTTGTATCTATCTCTTGTATATTATGTCCCGTCATTGCGTAATTACCAACTCTTTTGCCAAAGTCATTATTTATAAAATTTAATATTCTTTTCCTTATCAAATTAGATTTAGCAACTAATGATATAATGCCATTAACTTCTTTTGAATATAATTTATCATCTGTTACATCTTGACCTTCAACAACTAATTTTCCATCTATTATTTCTAACTTATTCAATGATTCTTCAAATGTTCTATTCCACCTATACAATTCCTGTATTATTCTAGTTTCTTCCTGTTTATCGTTTTCAAATAATTTCTGATAGTCAGGATTTATAGTAGTTTTTTGTATTGCAAATAATGCTAGATACCTATATAACTTTCCAGTATCTAAAACATTAATATTATATTTTCTTTTTAAGTTATCTAACAATGTATTCTTTCCAGAAGCAACTGGACCTATAATAAATAAATTTTGGTTCATTTTATTCCTCCAATTATCTTTATTTATTATCTTTGGTTTATATATATTTTAATAAAACAATTATATAGCATTAATTTTTTATATCTTATGCATTTAATAAATAACTACTGGAAATGTTTTCCACATCACTATTATATCATATGCAGTTAATAATTTCAATCTTTTTACATTATGTAAAATTAGATTCTGAAATAAAAATTGAAAAAAGTATGAAATCAAATAAAAAAATTTTTAATTTATTTTTTATAGATATATTTTATGTAATATATTTTCTGTGTGAATTTTTTACATTATTTTGATTTACCATTGCATATTCCATTGTGGTATCGATTTTTATATGCCCTAATAATTTTTGCACTTGTTCAATTGGCATTCCTTTGTCTATTGCCATTGTAGCCATTGTTCTTCTAAATTTATGTGGATGTACTTTATTTATATTTGCTTCTTTTCCTAAATTTCTGATAATAATTTCAATTCCTGATATTCCTAATCTATTATATGGTTTTATTAATGATACGAATAAGGCTTCATTATCATCTGTTCTAGTCTCCAAATATTTTTCTATGTACATTTTACTTTTGGCACTAAAATATACTTCTCTTTCAGTATTTCCTTTTCCTAAAACTACACAGCTTCTTTCTTGAAAGTCCATATCAGAAATATTTAATCTAGTTAATTCTCCAACTCTCATACCAGTAGATATTAATAGTTCTAATATTGCTAAATCTCTTGCATTGGAACAAGTATCTCTTAATTTTTCTAAATTTTCATCAGTTAAAGTTTCTTTAACTCTTTTAGTGGTCTTTACTTTATGTATTCTTCTAACAGGACTTTTTACAATATAATCTTCATTTTCTAACCAAGCAAAAAAACTTGATAATGTTCTTCTGATATTGTCTATTGTTACCATTCCTGCTTTAGAACTATTTTTGTAATCAGCTAAATAATCTCTTAATATTTCAGTAGTAATTTCTTCAATTGGTAAATTTACTTTTTCTAACATTTTAGTTATATTATCCTTGTAGTAATTTAAAGTTCTGTTTGAACAGCCTTCAATTTCTTTTGATGATATAAATTTATTTAATAATTCTTCATTATTGTGTTGTATTGCTTCTCTTTGGCTTTGTTCTAATATTTCTATTTGGTAATTTAAACATATTTCTGTTAGTATTTCTTTTAACTTTGTTCTTTGGTTATTGTCTAGAAATTCTTTTGTTAAGTCGATCACTTTGTTTACAAATAATTCTCTCATGACAATTACCCCCTATACTTTAAAATATTTCAATATAGAACTACAACTATATTATACAACATTTTGTCCATTTTACATAATTCAGGAGGTTTATGAGAAATTTTACCTTATTTTAATTAAAAATGAGCATATCAAAAATAATATACTCACTCTAAATCCTATATTTATTTACTCATTTTATTTAAAATTAAAATTTGCAATCTGCGAGACAAATTACTATTTTAATAACCAATTATCAATATCATATATTTGAATACCTTCATATCGATATTCTTCATGTCTTGTATATAAAAAGGATCTACTTTTAAAATGTAGTTCCTTTTCTTTCAATAAATATTTTATTCTAATATAACAGTTTCATGTTCTTTTAATGATTTTGGAATATCTATAACTCTTTGGTTTGATGAGCCTTTCCATTTAAGAATAGGAGAATGTAATTCATCATGATATGTTCCATCTACTAGCACATCAACATAGTTTAATACTTCTTTATCTTTTAAATCTTTTTCAAAATTATATCCTGACCATACCCATAAGTTTTTGTTTGGATATTTTTCTTTGAAGGCTTTTGCAAGTTTTGTAGTACCTTCTATATTTACTGGATTCATAGGTTCTCCACCTAATATAGATAACCCTTTTATTTCATTTTTGTCACACAAGTCTAATACTTTATTAATTGTATCATCTGTAAATTCTTTACCGCCTTCAAAGTCCCAAGTTTCAGGATTGAAACAATTTTTACAATGGAATTGACATCCTTGCATAAATATAGATACTCTTACTCCTGGTCCATTTGAAATATCCATTTTTCTAATTAAATTATATCTCATAACTCTTTTCCTCTTTTCTTTTTCAATCAGGCTTCTTTGTTGTCTATATGTAAAACCCTCTCCTTAATCTCTTGAGTTCTACCCTTATTCCAGAAATTAGTTCCAATATATCCACAAGTACGTCTTGCAACATTTAATGTATTATGATCTCTATTACCACAATTTGGACAATACCATTCTAAATCATCATCAATTAAAATTTCTCCTGTGTAGCCACATTTTTGGCAATAATCTGATTTAGTATTAAGCTCTGCGTACATGATATTATCATAGATAAATTTGATAACTTCTATAATTGCATCTAAATTATTTTGTAAGTTTGGTGTTTCAATATATGAAATAGCTCCACCTGGACTTAATTTTTGGAATTCACTTTCCAATTTTAATTTAGAAAATGCATCTATTTCTTCAAATACAGGTACATGGTATGAATTTGTTACATATCCTCTGTCTGTTATTCCTTTAACAGTTCCAAATCTTTCTTTTAGGCATTTAGCAAATTTGTATGTTGTAGATTCTATTGGTGAACCATATACAGAATAATCAATATCTTCTTCTTTTTTCCATTTATTAGTCATGTCATTTAAGTGTTGCATAACTTTTAGACCGAATTCTTTTCCTTCTCCATTATCTGTATGAGAATGTCCTGTCATAACTTTTACACATTCATATAATCCTGCATATCCTAAAGAAATTGTTGAATATCCATGATGTAGTAATTCATGAATTGATTCTCCTTTTTCTAGTCTTGCTAAAGCGCCATTTTGCCATAAGATAGGTGCTACATCACTTGTTACTGTACTTAATCTCTTATGTCTTATTTGTAGAGCTTGATGGCATAACTCTAATCTTTCATCAAATATTTTCCAGAACTCATCCATATCACCATCTGCTGAAAGTGCAACATCTGGTAAGTTTATTGTAACAACTCCTTGGTTGAATCTTCCATAATATTTTCCTTTTCCTTCAACATAGTTTTTAGCTTTTGCAATATTTCCTAAGCTCATTGTTCTGTCTGGAGTTAAGAATGATCTACATCCCATACATGGATAGCAATCACCATCACCTAATTCATTTTTCTTTAATTCTTTCATTACTTTTTCTGAGATATAGTCTGGAACCATTCTCTTTGCTGTACATTCAGCAGCAAGTTTTGTTAGATACCAATATTTACTGTCCTCATGTATATTATCTTCTTCAAGGATATATAGAAGTTTTGGAAATGCTGGTGTTATATATACACCTTTTTCATTTTTAAATCCAAGTATTCTTTGTTTTAAGAATTCTTCTATTATCATAGCTAATTCTTCTTTGTATTCATCTGTTTCTCCAAGATACATACAAACAGATAAGAATGGTGCTTGTCCATTTGTATTTGTCATTGAATTTACTTGATAATTAAATGTCTGCACTCCATCTTCAACTTCTTTTCTAGTATCTTCTTTTGCAAATTTTTCACATTCTTCTTTGCTCAAATTTCTAGCTTGATATTTTTTTAAATATTTTTCATAACTTAGTCTTACAAATGGTGCTAAATGTGATAATGAAACTGTTGCTCCTCCATAACTTGATGATGTAACTGCTAAGATAATTTGAGTTGCGATTGTTGCCGCTGTAATGAATCTATGTGGTTTTTCTATCATTACTCCATTTATTACTGTTCCATTTTGTAACATATCGTCTAAGTTAATTAATTCACAATTGTGTAAGGCATTTTGTGCAAAATAGTCTGCATCATGGAAGTGGATAATACCTTTGTCATGTGCTTCAACTATTTCTTCTGGAAGTAAAAATCTTCTTGTAATGTCTGTGCTTGTTATTCCTGCTAAATAATCTCTTTGTGTTGTTACTACTTGTGCATTTTTGTTTGAGTTTTCACTATTCCAGTACTCATTTTCTCCTTCTATTAGTTCTTTTATTGATTTGTCTGTTGTATTTGCTTTTCTAACTAATTCTCTTGTGTATCTATATGTAATATATTTTTTAGCTAATTCATATTTATCAAATTCCATTAATTTTTCTTCGATTATGTCTTGAATATCTTCAACTAATATTCTCTTTTTATTTAATTCTTCTATATATTGAATAATCTCTTCAATTTGTTCTTTAGTTACTTTTTTCTTCCCCTTAACCTCATTATTTGCTTTTCCTATTGCTATTCTAATCTTTTCTGGATCATAGTCTACAATGTGTCCATCTCTTTTTACAATTTTCATCTCTTTTGTTCCTCCTTTTATTATTTTCATGTCTAAATATTATATATAATTTTTAAATTATACAAGTTGCACTTGCACCTTTTTTATTTTTTTGTTAAAATATTTTTCAGGTGATGGTTATGACTGCTCCTTTTGAGGGTTTGACAAAATCTCAAATAAATAAATTGCTTGATTTACTAGGCGTTCACGTCTATAAGTTCAATAAAAATCAGGAGATTTTGCCTACTATAAAGAATGAAAATATTGTTGGAATTATTTTAGATGGTTATGCTCAAATTTTAAATATTGAATATAATGGAAATGAAATTGTAATTGATAATCTTTATAAAGATAGTGTGTTTGGTACTAATATTTCTTTGACTAATAGCGAAAATTATCAGATTATTGCAAAACAAGATACTGATGTTTTGGTTATTGATTATGATAAATTGATTAATCCTCAAAATTTGAATCACAATTATTTTAATATTTTTTTTAGGAATTTGTTTGATATTATAAATATTAAGATGAAAGAGAAAAATGAAAGAATTAAGGTTTTAGAGAAGAAACAAATTAGGGAAAAACTTCTTGAGTATTTTGAGATGGAGTATAAAAAAGGTCATTTGAATAATAATATTTTTTTGTCTTTTTCTTTTAAAGATTTAGCTGATTATCTTGCTATTAATAGGTCTGCTATGTTTAGAGAGTTGAAGCATTTGAAAGAGGAAAAGTTGATTGAAGTGAAGAATCGTAAGGTAACACTTTTGTATAAATAGATTCAAAGTTTATGCAAAAGGAAATGAAAGAGGGCGTTCTGATAAATAGAACTCCCTCTAATCCAGATTTAATTTTATTAAATTTTTAATATTCAATTTCAATTATACTTTCTGATAGTGGTAAATCGTCTAATTTTTTTTCGTCTAGATTAATTTTATCTAATGGTCTTTCTTTGTCTAATACTTTTAAAAATACACTTGTTTCTTTTTCTCCCAGTAATAAATTGATTGCTTGTTCCTGATCAAATAAAATACCCTTCGTTTTTAATCTCATCACTATGCCTCCTTGTTATTCCACTATTTGAAAGTTAATTAAAACTGTTTTTTATTAAATCTGGACATCAAACTGTTTTCTTGTAAAGTATATCATATTTTTTATAATTTTCAAGTTAATATTAGTTTAAGTTTCGGTATTTTTTGAAAAATTCACGAAATGTTATCCACATAATTATGAAATTTTTGTGAAAATAAAGAAA